>SYIB01000296.1 GCA_005798965.1 Planctomycetia bacterium | reverse complement strand
TGGTCATGAGTGCTTCAGATGCCTCCGGAAACGACGCGGGCGCCGCGAAGCGACGCCCGAATCAAGTGGACTGGATGAGAATCGAACTCACAACCTCCTCGATGCGACCGAGGCGCTCTACCAATTGAGCTACCAGCCCAGCGGGGCGGGAAGTATAGCGGGAGAGGCCCCCTTGCGACGCTGCAATAACACGCCCCGGGCGATGGACACGCGGGCTCCCGCGCTACCCTGCAACGCGTGGAGAAGATGGTCACCCAGGTGCCCGCGCCCAATCGCGACACGCCCGCCATGCGGCAGCATGCGCACTTCAAGTCGCGCTACCCGGACTGCCTGCTCTTCTTCCGGATGGGCGACTTCTACGAGCTCTTCGACGACGACGCCGTCACCGCGCACAAGTCGCTTGGCATCACCCTGACCGAACGCACGAGCGGGATCCCGATGGCGGGCGTCCCGTACCACAGTGCAGAGACCTACCTGCGTCGGCTCGTCGACGCAGGCTTCCGGGTCGCGGTCTGCGAACAGGTCCAGGATCCGAAGGACGCCAAGGGCGTGGTCGAGCGCGACGTGCGACGCGTCATCACGCCGGGCACGCGCGTGGACGAGAGCCTGCTCGACGATGCCTCGAGCAACCGGATGGCGGCGCTCTGCCTGCAAGGCGCTGCAGCCGCCATCGCGACCGTCGAGCTCTCCACCGGCGAGTTCTCGCTGCGGACCGTGCCGATTGCCCGCATCATCGACGAAGTGCTGCGACTCGGCGTGGTGGAGCTGCTCATCGAGGAAGCCAATGACGAGGCCACGCGCGAGCGCCAAGCTGCGATGGTGAACGCCATCGGGGCTGCCCGAACGGAACGCCCGGGCTGGTACTTCCGTGCCAAGGAGGCGACCGAGGCGCTGTGCGCGCACTACCGCACCTCGACACTCGCGGGCTTCGGCCTTGAGGCGGATGGCGCGCTTGCCTGTGCGGCAGGTGCGCTCGTGCGCTACCTCCACGAGGCGCAGGGCCCCGAGTCGCTTCGACACCTTCGAGCACCGTCGATCGTCGAGTCCAGTGCCGTGCTGGCCATCGATGCCACGAGCCTGCGGAGCCTCGAACTCGAGCGCACCGCGCGATCCGGGCAGGCTGCAGGAAGCCTGGTCGCCTCGATGCAACGATGCAGGACCGGCATGGGGCGGCGGCTGCTTCGTGACTGGCTCTGTGCACCGCTTGCGCAACTCGCGCCGATCACCCAGCGACTCGATGCCGTGGCGACCCTCGCGCAGGACCAGCGTGCCAGTGCCGTCTTGGGCGACGCACTCGATGGCGTGCAGGACATCGCCCGCATGCATGGGCGCATCGCCATGGGGCGCGCGACGCCGCGCGACCTGGCCGCCTTGGCACGCTCGCTCGCGCGCTGCGACGACATCGCCGTTGCCTCTGCCGGCACGCCGGCACTCATGCCGTTCGCGCAGCCGATGAGCGATGCCCTGCCGGCGGTTCGCGAACTCGCGATTCGGCTCGCCAGCCAGTGCGTGGACACGCCGCCATCGCACCTTCGGGAAGGCGGGCTCTGGCTGGATGGCGTGGACGCCGAACTGGACGAAGCACGGCTCCTGCAGCGCGATGCCAACGCCTGGCTGGCGAAGTACCAAGCCGAACTCATCGAGCGCTCCGGGATCGACACGCTCAAGACGGGCTACAACCGCGTCTTCGGCTACTACATCGAACTCTCGGCGGCACAGGCCGGGCGGGCGCCGGAGTGGCTGGTCCGCAAGCAGACCCTTCGCAACGCCGAGCGCTTCACGACCCCGGAACTGAAGGAGTTCGAGCACAAGGTGCTCACGGCCGAGGCCCGTGCCATTGAGCAGGAACAGCGGCTGTTCGCGGCAGCGTGCGCGAGGCTCGCCGAGCATGGTGCGGCGATCGCGATGATCGCGGCGTCGATTGCGGCGCTCGATGTGCTGCGCTCCTTCGCGGCGGTGGCCGCCGATGCCGGCTGGACCCGACCCGAACTCGTGGAATCGGCCGAGCTCTCGATCGACCAGGGCCGGCATCCGGTGCTCGACGGCGTGCTGCGCGAGCGCTTCGTGCCCAACGACTGCCGGCTCGGCCACGATGGCAGCGCGCGGCTTGCCCTGATCACCGGCCCCAACATGGCTGGCAAGAGCACCTACATCCGTCAGTGCGCACTCATCGCCCTTCTGGCCCATGCTGGCAGCTTCGTGCCGGCGCGTCGAGCGGTGGTCGGGCTCACCGACCGCATCTTCACGCGCATCGGTGCGAGCGACGAGCTGCACTCCGGACAGAGCACCTTCATGGTCGAGATGACCGAGACGGCTGCGATCCTTAATGCCGCAACAGGCCGCAGCCTCGTGATCCTCGACGAGATCGGCCGAGGCACGAGCACGCTGGATGGGCTCAGCCTGGCCTGGGCGATCACGGAGACGCTGGCGGATCGCGGGTGCCGCACGCTCTTCGCCACGCACTACCACGAGATCACCACCCTTGCGGACGAGCGCACGGACATCACCAACCTGCACGTCGCCGTGCGCGAGTGGAAGGACGAGATCGTCTTTCTGCACCGGATCGAGGCGGGCCGCACCGATCGCAGCTACGGAATCCATGTCGCGCAGCTCGCGGGTGTGCCGCGCACGACGGTCGAGCGGGCCCGGGCGATCCTGTCCGCCCTCGAAGCCGGCCAGGCCGCGCCTGCTCGCGCAGAGGCAGCCACACCCGGCGAGCAACTCTCGCTCTTCACGCAGTACCTGCCGCATCCCGCGCTGGACCGCCTGCGTGGGATCGACCTCGAGCATCTCACTCCGATGCAGGCCTTCGACCTGCTCCGCGACCTGCAACGCGAATCGCACGGATGAGGATCGCGTGGTGCCTTGGATCGCTCCCCGGTGCCAACCCATGGGCAAGATCGGCGAACGGGCCCGATCGCGGCGATCACCGTCGATCGCGACGAGTGCACCAAGGGTTCTGCTCGGGGGCTTCGTGGTGCAACCCCACCGGCGAAGTCGATGCACCGCTAGGCTTCGTGCATGATCGATCCCGCCTTCCTCCGTTCAAAGCATGCCGCCGGCACCCCCTACAACGACTACGTCCGCTCCAGCCCGCAGCATGAGGCTGGCTGGCGGGCCGTCGAAGGGCGCGTGAAGCTCTCGGATGCGCAGCGAGCGCTCGTCGGCGGCTTCACCCGCAGGATCAACGTGATCTGCCTGAGCGGCATGTGGTGCGGCGACTGCTCAGCGCAAGGCCCGATGCTGCATGCGATCGCCGCAGCATCGCCCATGATCGACCAGCGGTGGCTCGACCGCGATGCCCATGCCGAC
>SYIB01000035.1 GCA_005798965.1 Planctomycetia bacterium | reverse complement strand
CCCAGACCGGCATGCGCCTACCCACCGAAGCCGAGTGGGAGTACGCGTACCGGGCGGGGACGACGACCGCGTTCCATGGCTTCACGGGGTACCTGAGCGGCACGAACAATGACAGCCTGCTGGGGAACATCGCGTGGATCACCAGCACCTCGAACGGCCAGACGCGCCCCGTGGGCGGCAAGCTCGGCAACGGCTATGGCCTGCACGACATGTCGGGGAATGTCTGGGAGTGGGTGAACGACTGGTACGGCAGCAGCTACTACTCGAGCAGCCCTCAGAACAACCCTCCGGGTCCAACGACGGGCTCGGACCGCGTCTTCCGCGGCGGGAGCTGGAACGGCAACTCCTACTTCTGCCGTGCGTCGATCCGCAACGTCACGGACCCGGTCAACACCTTCAACTTCATCGGGTTCCGAGCCGTCAGGACTCCGTAATTTCCCTTTCTACTTTTTCGTCTTTCATTTACTTGTTCTGGCATGAACGCTGCGGGTGAGCAGGTGGTCCGGTGAGTGATCGCGTGCCGCGCGGGGACGCGCGCAACCGCGCTCAAGCGCTCGCGAGCCCTGGCTCCGGCCCATCCTGCGGCTCGGCTGCATCGCTCGCAAGCGGCTCGCTGCCCGCGGCATCGCGCACCGCCGTACGCCCCTCGCTCCACTGATCACCGAGCAGTTCCTGCAGCACCACCGTCGCAAACGCACCTGCGGGCAGGTCAAACGCCACGCGGATGTACGACCCGTGCTCATCGAAGCCGCCCTCGCACTGCGTGTTCGTGACCGGCACGCGCAGAGGCCGGCGTGTCCCCGTGGGTGCGAGCTTTCCTTCGGCGAACAGCGCGTGATCGACGCCGAAATCCGCACAGGCCGCGCGTTCGATCGCCCCCGGCGCACCCTCGGCGGCGCCGAAGTCGCGCCCCGGCATCAGTCCGCTAGGCGAGAGTTCGAATGCGCGCAATCTCGGCAGCACGTCGGAACCTTCCTCAAGCATGGCTGCGTCGATGCGAAACGATCGCCCGCTGCGGTGGTGGTACGCGCGATCGCCGTCGAGCAGCGTGCCGAGCGTTCCCGCCTCGAGGCGGCGCAGCACGGTCCGATTGAAGACAGCTGACTGCAGCGCGGCGATCCAGAAGTCGCGCACGATGCTTCCGCCCGAGAGCACGGCGTGATCGGCCGGTCGGCCAGCGATCAGCGCACGAAGCGCCGAGCGTTCCGCATGGTCGTTTCTGCCCCATTGCTCGAGCGCTGCCGCAAGTTCACCACGCGCGAACGCCTCGCGCCGCTCCTGCTGGCGCTCGGGGAAGGCAGTCCCATTCAGGCCGAGGAGTTCATCGAGCGCGTCCTGCCACCTCGATTGCAGCGCATACAACCCCATGACGTGGTTGTTGCCCCGATAGCCGAAGCGCTGCGGCCCGTAGAAGTCAGGCACGCCGATCCGGGCGAGCTCCTTCAGCCGCGACCAGACCACGGTCGCCTTCAGCGGGTCGAGGCCGCGGATCCTGATCGCGAACCGGTTGCCCACAAGGTGCCCCCGTCGCAGCTTGTTGGCGTGCCGCGTCATCCACAGCAGCATCACCCCGGGGTGCTGAAGCTGCACCGCCGCGGGCTCACGCCCTGGCAGGTGGATGCTCACCGTCTGCCGGGTCACGGCCCTGCGATCCTTCATGCCGGCAAAGCCGATCGCGCGTGCTGGCACGTTGAAGTGCTTCGACAGGATCGCCACCAGTTCCACGTGCTGCACATCCTGCTTCTGCACCCCGACGTAGACATGCTCGCCCTCGCCGCTGGGTTCGTACAGGGGGAGCTCCTCGACCAGAAAATCCTCGGGGCGCTCCTTGATGCGGCCGCCGAGCGTGCCGGCCGGCAGCAGACCGCGGGCAGGCAGCGGCGATGGCAGCGTCGATGGCACGGATGAGTGCAGTCGCGCTGGTGACGGGCTGTGATGATCCGCTTGCGGATCAGCGCTCATGATTCGCTTCTCATGGGTACGCCAAGGTCCAGCAAGTGGGCACGCATCTGCGCGGCCGGGTGCCCATCGTGATCGATCTGGCATGATTGCCATCCTGCATGGCGTGCACCGTCGCAGTTCTCTGCAAGGTCGTCGAAGAGCACAATCCGGTGGGCGGGCAGGCCGAGCACGGCTGCGGCATGCGCGTAGATGGCAGGTTCTGGCTTGGCCAACAGCAGTTCGTGTGAAGCGAGCCGGTAGTGAAGGCGGCGCAGGGCAGGAAACTCGCGGAGCATCCGTTCCCAGTGCAATCCATTGGTGTTGGACAGGCAGCCGGTCATGACGCCGAGTTCGTGCAGTTCATCGATGAGTTCCACGGTACCAGCGTAGGGAGCCTCCACGATCGACTCGAGCAAGGCGCGGCCAACCGAAGCCGGCGTGCCTGGGTCGAGCGTCGAAGCCCAGATCTCGGCACAGGTCTCGAGAGCTTGGTCCCCTCGTTGCCACGCATCCAGTGCACGGCTCCGCTCGGTGTGCCAGTGTGGTTCGAGCGATCGTGGAGTCGGAACGACCCCGACCGCCGCGCACTGCGCACTCCACTCGCGGCGGATGCGCACGAGCACGCCGCCGAGGTCGAACATCACCGCATCGATCGCGCGCTCCTGCATGCGTGCTGTTGTACCTCGCGTGGCTGGAAGCGCTGGGTCGGCCACCCCAGAACGACAACGGAGCAGAAGCCTTGGCTCCTGCTCCGTTCGGGTCGTTGGTTCTCTTCAGCGTCGGCGGCGGGAGTTCAGCAGCGAACCGCCGAACATCAGCACGATCGCCCCTGGTGCCGGCACATCCGGGACATCCGGCCCATCAGGCCCATCAGGCCCGTCGGGGTTGTCCGGCCAGTCGGGTCCGCCATCGGGACCGTCCGGTGGATTGGTGTCGGGGTTGTCCGGATCGTTCGGATCCTCGCCGTCCGGCCAGTCTGGACCATCGGGATCAGTCGGATCCGTTGGGTTCTCAGGATCGGTCGGGTCATCCGGATCATCCGGATCATCCGGATCATCCGGGTCATCCGGGTCATCCGGATCTTCCGGCAGCTCCGGATCGATCGTGATGATCGGCGGGAACTGCGGTCGTGGCCGAAGTGGGTTGGTGTTCGGCTGGGACGACTGGTTCAGCGGGGACTCGCTTCGTGCCACCCGGGACCGCGTCGCGGTCGAGGCAAAGCTGATCTCGCTGAACTCGAACCCATCCCCCGCACCGACGCTCGCGAATGTGGGATTGCTGCCCGTGATGAACCTTGCGCCGTAGACACCGCCGCCACCCGCATCCTGGAACGGTCCGCGGCCGGAGAAGGCCACGCCGTCTCCGTTGATGCGGCCATCGGTCAGCGAAGCGGCCGTGAGTGGGGCGGTGATCTGGAGCCCAATGACTGGGGCATCCAAGGTGACACCGAACTCGTTCAAATCGAAGTCAATCGCCACGACGGTCATGGAACGCCCATCGAAGGAAACACTCGCGCCGATGGATCCGCTCGCAATCCTCTCTGCATCCAGTGTGATGGACTTTTCGGCGTACGTTGGGTTGGTGAGCGTCCCGCCGATCATGACCCGGATGACCGAGCCCACCGCTGGCGCAGGCCCCGCCAGGATCACCTCGGGGAAGAGATCAGGCCCGGGAGAATCATCGTAAATGGGCGCGATCAGGCTTGAGGACTCGATGGCCGTACCACCCGCGGCGCGCACGGCGTAATGCACGCGGGGACTGGCCATGGCGGCACTCGGCGTGATCGATGCGTCCAGGTCCTCGCGACCGTCGGAGACGACCGTCGCCAGCACGACAGTCCCAGTCGCGGAAGCCCCGGTCTCGTGGTCCACGCCGACCCACGTCCCATCCGGCAACTGCAACTTGATCAGACGCTCGGCTGCTGCTTCCGTGGCGCCGAACGACACGAGGCGATCACCTATCCT
>SYIB01000295.1 GCA_005798965.1 Planctomycetia bacterium | reverse complement strand
CTTGTAGGGACGCTCGGGCGCGACGCAGAGCCACGAGTTCCAGTCGAGGTTCGCCGGCACGGGATCGCTGCCGGCTGGACGATCACCGCCTTGCGGCCACCAGCCGGTGGATCGGTTGGTCCAGATGTGCACGGCCTTGACCTGTCCAAGCACACCGGCCTTGAGCAGTTCCATGGCCTTGCGACGGCCGGGATTGGCGGTGTTCTGGATGCCCATCTGCGTGATGACCTTCTTCGCGGTCGCCGTCTGTGCGATCACGCGCGCTTCATGCAACGAGTGCGTCAGGGGCTTCTGCACGTACGCATGCTTGCCCATGCGCATGGCCTGCACAGCCACGGGCGCGTGTGCGTGGTCAGGCGTGCTCACGATGAACGCATCGATCGCGTCACCGGCCTTGGCCAGGAATTCGCGGTAGTCGGTGAAGCGGCCCTCCGTCGGAACCGCGTATGTCTCGCCCTGCTTGGCGAGGGTCTCACGGTTCACGTCGCAGAGCGCGGCGATCGAGACGCCGGGGTGGCTCGCGACCTGCGCGAGGTCGGATGCGCCCATGCCGCCACAGCCGACGCACGCCACACGGAGTTTGCTTGCTGCACCCTGCGCCGCGGCTCGGCGGACCCACCACGGCAACTGCGTCGCCGCACCTGCAACAGCGGCGGTGAGGATGAACTGACGGCGACCGGTGGTGAACGACGAGGTGTCAATGCGCATGGTGGCTCCTTCTAAGGCGAGAACCCGCACGCGCGGGCGGTAGAGTGTCGCGGGCATTGCCTCGGGATGCAACTCGGTACCATTCTGAAGTTTCGTTGTCCCCCATGGCCGGAACCAACGCCACGCCAGCCGACCACCACAGCCACGGTCCCTCGGGGACTGCGGCGAAGTTGGCCCTCACCATGCTTGCGCTTGGGATGGTGTTTGGGGATATCGGCACCAGCCCGCTCTACGCGATCAAGGAATCGCTTTCGGCCCACCACGGCATGCCGAGGGATCCTTCCACGGTCCTGGGTGTGCTGAGCCTCTTCTTCTGGTCCCTGACGATCGTGATCGCCGTCAAGTACGCCTGGCTCGTGCTGCAGGCTGACAACCGCGGCGAGGGCGGCATCTTCTCGCTGCTGTCGCTGCTTCCGGAGCCGGGCAAGGGCCTGCGCTCCCTGCCCATGCCTTTCTTCGTGATGGGGCTGCTCGGGGCGGCGCTGCTCTATGCCGAGGGGGTCATCACGCCGAGCTTTTCGGTGCTCAGCGCCGTTGAGGGCCTCGAGGTCATTTCGCCTGACCTGACGAAGTACGTCATCCCGGTCACGTGCGTCATCCTGGTCGTGCTGTTCAGCGTCCAGCGCTTCGGGACCGCAGCTTTGGGCTCGTGGCTCGGCCCGCTGATGCTCGCGTGGTTCTCGGTGATGGCGCTGCTGGGCCTCCGTGGCATCCTGCTCGAGCCGAGCGTGCTGTCGGCGATCAATCCGATGTGCGCGCTGGACCTGGCGCGCAACCATCCGCGAGAGTGCTTCGTGGCGCTCGGCAGCGTGATGCTGTGCATCACCGGCGGCGAGGCGCTCTACGCGGACCTCGGCCACTTCGGGCGCTTTCCCATCCGGGCCGCCTGGTACGGGCTCGTCATGCCCAGCCTGCTCCTGAACTACTTCGGCCAGGGGGCCATGTACCTGCAGGACATGACGATCGAGCAGCCGTTCTTCAGGCTGGCGCCCTCATGGGGCCTCATCCCGCTGGTCGTGTTCGCGACGCTCGCGACCTGCATCGCGAGCCAGTCGATCCTCACCGGCCTCTTCAGCCTGACGCACCAGGCTGTGCAGCTCGGCCTGCTGCCGCGGCTGCGCGTGCTGCACACCGGCGACCATCAGGGCCACATCTTCGTGCCGCTGCTCAACCTGGTCATGATGATCGCCTGCGTGTTGCTGGTGCTCATCTTCCGACGGAGCACGGCGCTCGCCGACGCCTACGGCCTCAGCGTCTCGATGCTGATGCTCATGACCACCCTGCTCTTCACGGTCTACAAGTGGCGCATCGGCTGGGGGGCGATCCGCTGCGGCCTTTTCGTGGTGGTGCTGGGCAGCGTCGACCTGCTCTTCCTCGGCGCCAACATGCTCAAGATCCCCAGCGGCGGCTGGCTCACGCTGTCGATCGCCGCGGGCATGCTGACGCTCATGTGGACCTGGCACCGTGGTCGCCAGGTGCTGAGCGCCAAGTTCAACAAGCAGGTGCTGTCGTTCGACGCGCTGCTCAACTCGCTCGACACCCATCCCGTGCCGCGCGTGCCGGGCACGGCGATCTTCCTGACGCCGAGCGAGGACGGCGTACCGCCCACGCTGCTGCATCACCTCAAGCACAACAAGATCCTGCACCAGCAGGTGGCGATCATGAGCATTCGCACCGCACCGGTGCCACGTGTGCCCGAGGAGGAGCAGGTGCAGGTCGAGGAGCTGCGCGACGGTTTCTTCCGCGTGCGCTGCCAGCACGGCTTCAACCAGTCGGTGGACGTGCCGCGGCTGACCAGACTTGCTGCGGAGCACGGGCTCGAATCGCGCGAAGGCTCCACGACCTACTACCTCGGCCGCACGATCCTGACCCCACGTGGCCACAGCGAGCTGGCGGGCTGGCAGAAGCGCCTCTTCTGCACGATGTCGCAGGCGGGTTCGAACAACCCGCTCCACTTCTCGATTCCGCCCGGCCGCATGGTCGAGCTCGGCATCCAGATCGACCTCTGAGCACGCCTACACTCCGCCGCCCATGGTCGCCCCTGACGACGTCACCACACAAGCAGCCGCCGCTCCGCTGCAGGTCCCACT
>SYIB01000294.1 GCA_005798965.1 Planctomycetia bacterium | reverse complement strand
TTCGCCGAGGCGGTCGAACTTGTGCTCGGGCATCGATAGGATCCAAGCGTGATCGGCCGCGAGCACGACCCCCGCGATGCGTGGACACCGCCCTTGGCGCGCACCGACGGGGACGCGTTGCTTTCGGCACCCGAGGCGCTCCTGAAGGGTGCGCTCGAGTCGCCCGTGCCTGCTGTGGCCGTCTTCGGTCCGCGGCGACCGCCGTTCGAGCCGCTCTTCCGCATGGCGGCCGACCCGGCTGCGCAGGCAGCCCTCGATCGCAACGGGCTGCGGCTTGAGGCTTCGGTGGATGCGGTGCGGAGCATCAGCCTGGCGGCGATCGAGTCCGCTGCCGGACGCAGTGCGATCGCGCTCCTGCCCAATGACCAGCTCGATCGAGGCATGGGTGCGCTCGAGCGGCTGGCACGGGCCTGCGCCGGTCCGGTCGCGCTCGTGCTCGAGGACAATCCGCACCTCTCGCCGGCCACGTGCCCGCGCCGCATCTGCTGGCGGCTGCGCATGCCGACGCTCGAGCCGTGGGACCTTGAGAGCCTGCGCCGGAGCGTGGGCCTCGCGCTGCGCATGTCAAGCGCTTCGGGCGTGCCGGTGGGCATCGTCGTGCACAACACCATGCTGCGCTCGTGGGCCACGCTCCAGATGCGGCCCAATCGCGTGGTGACGATGCTCGATGCAGTCGAGCCCGAGGCGCTGGTCGCGGATGGTCGCGATCCGCTGCGCGACCTCCGGCACGATGAGTTCAATCATGCCTGGTTCATGCCCAGCCCGGGCGAGCGGGAGCGCTACGGGATCATCGCGATCGGCCCCTGCGTCCACGCCACCCTTCACATGCTCGATGCCACGGGGTTCACCGGCCGTGTGCCGGTCTTCCGCCTCGGGGCCAGCGCGCCGATCGATGAGAGCGCGCTCGAACGCTTCCTCGAGCGCTGTGAGCATGCGATCGTGGTCGAGCCCCGGCCCGGCAGCACCGCGCCGCGGGTCGTCGGACTGGCACAGCGGATCCGTCGTGCGCACGGCCACGCTGCGCAGGTGTGGTGGACGGAGCTTCCGCCCATCGAGGGTCATGCGCGAGTGAGGCTCGAACCCAACGAAGGCACGCGCAGTTCCACGCTCGTGCGGAAGATGATCCACCTTCTCGATGAACTGCGGCCAAGCAAGGATGCACAGGCGATTCTCGCACCTGACATCGAGCTTGACGGCGTCGAGGCGCCGCCGCGCGATGAACACTTGGGGCTCGCAAGTGCGCGCCTGGCGGCGACCGAAGCGGCGCTGGATGCCATCGAGGCGCTGGGTGCGCGCTCGCCGGACCAAGGCGAGGTGCCGCGGCATGCAGTGCTCGCGGGCGGGCCCGAGCCGGCGGATGCCGGGTCGACCGTCGTTGAGATCTGGGACCGACGCCGCTGGTCGATCGAGGGTGGAGCAGCGGTGCGCCACGCGGTGCGGACAGGGTCTCGCGTGTTCGTGGTCTGCGACCTCGCGGCCGATGAGGAACCCGACGTGGAGCGTCTTGCCGAGGCGTGCACCCCGGGCGACGTGCGTCGCTTGCCGCGCATGATCCGGGTCGACGTGAACGATCGCGATGCCGTGGTGGCATCGATCGTCGAGGCTGCTGACGAGGGCGGCGTATCCATCATCATTGCGCGTGATGGCCCGCCTGCCCGGCGTGACATCAACGTGCTCGAGCGCGACTTGATCGAGGTCGATCAGCTCGGCTATCTGCCGATGCAGCGGTTCATCTGGCCGGTGAGTGCAGCGTGCGACCTGCGCGATCCACCGCTGGCCACGCTGATCGACCAAGGGCTTGAGCGCGGCGCGGATCCGCTGCGCGCCACCGCAGAGATCGTGCGCGTGACGCCCGAGCCGGGACAGGGCTGGCGTCTGCGCGTGGAGCCTTTGCTGGAACAGGTCGAACTCGAACGCGAGCGGCCGGTCGCGATGGCCGAGGCCGCGCGCCAAGCGGCGAGCCTCCCGGCACCAACGCCTGTGCACGCCACGCAAGGCGTCTGGCGAGCGCATCTGGCGGGCTGGCGCGGCGATCCGCCGGGTGTTGCGGTGCAGATGCTCTGCGAAGCCGGTCGATCGATGGGCTACCGCGTCGAGGCGGTGCATCATGCAACGCCCGTCGGGCCGGGCAGGCGTTCCTGGGCACAGGTGCTCTTCACGCGTGCGGCCAGCAGCGATGACCTGCCGATGCCGACCCGCATTCCGTTCGGCGAGGGCGATGTGCTCATCGGCATGGATCCGGTGGAGTCGCTTCGAGCGCTTGGGCCCGATCCCTACCTGCGCATCGGCGCGGCAGGGCGCACGCGTGCGTGCGTCAACACGGGGGCCTTTCCCGATCAGTTGCGCGAGCCGTTCCAATCGGCAGCAGCGGCGCTTGAACCCTCGATCCAGCGCGCCCTCGGCGCGCCGGCGGACCTCGCGCTGGACATGGCCCGCCGTGTGCGTCATGCCTTCCTCAACGATCGCGTGCTCGATGTGGCCATGCTCGGGGCTTCGTTCCAGCTCGGGCTCGTGCCGGTGACGGTCGAGGCGCTCGAAGCCGCCGCACGCCGGATGGAGCAGCGGGGTTACGCGCGCAGCCTCGAAGCGCTGCGCTTCGGGCGCCTGGTGGCGAGCGAGCGAGCCGAGCAGCGCGCGAGCGCCAGCGACCGTGAACGCGCCCAAGACATGATGCGGCGCATGGAATTCGAGGCGCGCGTCTACGGCAATCCGCGATCGCGCAGGCTGTCACGACGCGTGGTCGGGCTGCTGCGCCCCTACCTTCGGACGCTTGAGCCGCTCGGGAACGTGGACGGTGGACAGCCGCTGCACGATCTGGTCCTCGCATTCCGGCGCTGCGTGATCTGGGGCGGCGGCGACTATGCGAAGCGCTTTGGCGATGCGATCGTGGCACTGGCCGAGCGCGAGCGGGGGATCGAGCGCATGCCGTTGACGGCAGCCTGCGTGCTGCCCTTGGCCGAACTCAGCCTGATCCGGGATTTCCCGTACCTCTGCGTGATGACGGTGGGCGATGAGCATCGCAGGCGTGTGCGCGAATGGCTTGGCGAGGTCCGCAGCCGAGGCGACCACGTCTCGCGGCGCTACCTCTACCGCGTGGATGTCGCTGTGCCTGGGCGTCGCTGGAAGGCTGAGTTCAAGGGCAGTGACTGGCCTGCTCGCGTGGTCGAACTCGTCATGCCGCTGGTGCCGCTGTCCTGGCGCGGCCGCCTGGGGCAGGATGCCCGCGAGGCCGGCTATCGCTTCGTGGCCGATGCCGCTGCCAGCGAATCCACGTACGACCAGTGGGTGCGCGCGGCGCAGGAACTCCGGGCCAGCGCGCTCGATGGCTCGATCCGCGCGATGAGCGCAGGCGACATCGATGCACTGCGGCCGGGATCGCTCACGCCCCGCGAATCGTGACGTGGTGACGACGGGCGTCAGTTGCCTCGGTGATCGGTCAAGCCGCGGACTGGTCCCGCCGCATGCTCTCGTGCCTCAGCTGCCCGCATGCGGCAGCGATGTCGCGGCCACGGCTGGCACGGATGTGCACATTCACGCCCTTCGTGCGCAGGATCTCCTGGAATCCAAGCACATCTTCTGAGGAGGGCCGCTCATACGGCATGCCCTGGACCTCGTTGTACCGGATGAGGTTGACGTTGGCCCGCAGCGTGCGGGCCAGTCGCGCCAGTTCGTGCGCATGCTCCGGGCGATCGTTCACGCGGCCGAGCAGGATGTACTCAAGCGTGATCTCGCGACCGGTGCGATCGAACCACTCCTGGCATGCTTCGAGGAGCTCTGCGATCGTGCTGTACTCCGCCCACGGGATGATCTCGCGGCGGAGGTCGTCGAAGGGCGCGTGAAGGCTGAGCGCGAGCGTGACGGGCAGCTCGAACGAGCAGAACTTGCGGATCGCTGCGGGCAGGCCGACGGTGCTCACCGTGATCTTGCGGGCGCTGATCCCGAAGCCCCACTCGGCGTGCAGCGTGCGGATCGCGGCAATCACGGCGTTGTAGTTCGCCAATGGTTCGCCCATCCCCATGAACACGATGTTGCTGATGCGACCCACGCCCTCGAGCCGCGACAGGTGCCAGACCTGCTCCACGATCTGCCCGGCCGTGAGGTTGCCGTCAAGCCCACCGATGCCGCTGGCGCAGAATCGACACCCGACCGGGCAGCCGACCTGCGAACTGATGCACGCGGTGCGGCGGTCTTCGCTCGGGATCATCACGCACTCGGTCTGGCGGGATGGCTCGGCCATCGGCAGCAGTTCGCCCTCGTCGGGCCACCCCATGAGGATTTTCTGCGTGCCGTCGGTGGCGACTTGGTGACGCAGCGGCCTGCCCCGCACGAAGGTCATGCCATCGGTGAGTGCGGCGCGGGCGGCCTTCGACAGGTTCGTCATCGCCGTCGGATCGCCCACGCCCTTGGCATAGACCCAATCGAGGATCTGTGCCGCGGAGAATTTCGGCAGGCCGCGAGCGGCACACCAAGCCTGCATCGAGGCCGGGTCGAGGTCAAAGACGTGGGGCTGGTCAGTGGCCACTGCTGGCACCGATGGTCAGGTCGACGGTCGAGAAGGGGATCGCATGGTCGCTGAACCAACTGGCGTTGCGCACGCCGCAATCATCGCGCACCACGCGTCGGCCGGTGGGGTCGATGCCACGGGCCCGCATCACTTCCTTGAGGGTGCCGGGAAGGCCGAATTCGATGTCCTCATGGCGAACATCATGCTGCTCGACGGTGAGCTGGTGGCGAGCGGCGATCCACTCGATCACGCCGCGGATCAAGTCATCCGGCGCGCTCGCACCGGCGGTCAGCAGGACCGTCCCGACGCCGGCAAGCCACGCCTCCTGCATCTCGCTCGCGTCGTCGACCAGGACGGCGCGCGTGCCGACGTTTTCGGCGATTTCCGTCAGGCGAACCGAGTTGGAACTGTTTCGGCTGCCGACGACGATGACGAGGTCCGACTTGGGACCCAGGGCGCGCACGGCGTCCTGGCGGTTGGTCGTGGCGTAGCAAATGTCGCTCGCAGGCGGTTCCTTGATCTGGGGGAAGGCGTCCTTGAGCGCCTGGATGATCACGCCGGCATCGTCGGTCGAGAGCGTGGTCTGGGTCAGGTAGATGAGTTTCTCGGGATCTTCGATGCGCAGGCCCGGGATGTCCGCGGGGCTCTCCACGACCTGGATCGAATCAGGTGCCTCACCACGCGTGCCGACGACTTCCTGGTGGTTGCGGTGCCCGACGAGGAGGATCTGGAAACCCTTGCGCGAGTAGCGGATCGCCTCGGCGTGCACCTTGGTCACGAGCGGGCA
>SYIB01000293.1 GCA_005798965.1 Planctomycetia bacterium | reverse complement strand
GTCTCGCGCGACTACGTGTTCGACCTCGACCGCATGGTCGCCTTCGAGGGCGACACCGGCCCATACCTGCAGTACGCGCACGCGCGCATCGCGAGCATGCTGGCGAAGGCCGGCGATGCCGCCGCATGGACCGATGCGCCGCTCGATCCCGCCGAGCCCGAGGAGAAGGCGCTTGGC
Source organism: Planctomycetia bacterium (assembly GCA_005798965.1). GTDB lineage: Bacteria > Planctomycetota > Phycisphaerae > Phycisphaerales > SM1A02 > SYIB01. The sequence goes on along the minus strand of SYIB01000293.1, from coordinate 3,563 downwards.
TTCGCGATCCTGCGCTACCCCGCCGCCGTACGCAGCGCCGCCGACCAGTGCGCGCCGAGCACGATCTGTGCGTACCTCTACGCTCTGGCCAACGCGTTCAACGCCTTCTACCAGTCGTGCCCGGTCCTCAAGTGCGACGATGCACGGGTCCGCGCGAGCCGGCTGCGCCTGGCGCACCTCACACGCCGCACGCTCGCCGACGGGCTCTCGCTGCTTGGGATCAGCGCGCCTTCGCGCATGTGACCCCTGCGCGGTTCAGGTGCCGAAGCAGCGGTCGCCTGCATCGCCCAGGCCCGGGCAGATGAAGAAGCGCTCGTTGAGGCATCGGTCGAGCGCCGCCGCATACACGCGCACGTCGGGATGCGCGGCCTGCATCGCAGCAAGGCCCTCGGGCACGACCACCAGGCAGACCACACTGATGTCGCGCGCACCCGTGCGCTTGACCTCATCCACTGCACGCGCCGCACTGCCGCCGGTGGCGAGCATCGGATCCACTACGAGCACCTGGCCATCCTGTACGTCAGGCGGAAGCCGCAGGTAGTACCCCTCGGGCTGCGCGGTGCGCTCGTCACGACGGATCCCGATGTGCCCCACGCGCGCCTCGGTGAAGAGCGCGAGGATGCCATCGGTCATGCCGAGCCCTGCGCGCAGCACTGGCACGAGCGTGGGCGCGTACCGCAGCCGGCGCGCCATCATGCGCTCCATCGGCGTGTTGATCTCGACGGGCTCGGTCTCGAAGCGACGGCTCACTTCATACGTCATGAGCCCCGCGATTTCCCCGAGCAACCTGCGGAAATCACTGCTTGGGGTGGTGCGCTCGCGCAGCACGCTGAGCTTGTGCTGGATCAGCGGGTGATCGACGAGCCACAGGTTCGGGTGCTGCGGGTGCGCCTGCATGCAGTGTGTTGTACCCGCGCATCGATAGCATCGCCCTTGCGGCCCGAGTCCTTTGTTGGTGGCCGCACCACCTCCACCGGAACCCGACATGTCGACCATGACCAACGCGCGTGCACCGCAGGCATCACGGCTCTTCACCGCGAGCTGCCTCGCCCTCATCGTGACCGCCATGAGCTTCGCCCTGCGCGGCAGCGCCATGGGTGCCTGGACCACGGAATTCGGCCTGACCAACGAGCAAGCCGGCTGGATCAACAGCACCGCGTTCTGGGGCTTCACGCTCGCGATGGTCTTCGGTGGCCCGCTCTGCGACGCGATCGGCATGGCCGCGATCGCGCGCATCGCGTTCGTGGGCCACTTTGCGGGCATCCTGCTCACGATCTTCGCGTGGGACTCCTGGAGCCTGTTCACCGGTACGCTCCTCTTCGGGATCGCCAATGGCTCGGTCGAGGCGGCCTGTAATCCGCTCATCGCCGCGCTCTACCCCGACGACAAGACCACCAAGCTCAACCACTTCCACGTCTGGTTCTCCGGCGGCATCGTGATCGGTGGGCTGGTTGCGTTCGCCATGGCCAAGGCGGGGCTCGGGTGGAAGGTGCAGTTCGCGTCCATGCTCATCCCCCTGGCAGCCTACGGCGCGCTCTTCCTCGGGCAGCCCATGCCGCAGACCGAGCGCGTGTCGATGGGCCTCTCGAGCGGCGCGATGGTGCGCGCGTGCCTCAATCCGGTCTTCCTGCTGATGGTCGTCTGCATGCTCATGACCGCGGCGACCGAGCTCGGGCCGGGCCAGTGGATCCCGAGCATCCTCGAGAATGCGGGTGTTTCCGGCATTCTGGTGCTTGTCTGGATCACGGGGCTGATGGCGATCGGCCGTCAGTTCGCGGGGCCCTTCGTGCATCGGCTGCAGCCGCTAGGCATGCTGCTGGCAAGCGCCGTGCTGAGCGCGGCGGGGCTCTTCCTCATGAGCCGTTCATCGGGCGGCATGCTGTTCGTGTCGGCCACGGTCTTCGCCTTCGGCGTCTGCTTCTTCTGGCCCACGATGCTCGGCTTCGTGAACGAGCGCTTCCCGGCCACCGGTGCACTGGGCCTGGCGATCATGGGCGGCGCCGGCATGCTCAGCGCTGGCTTCGTGCTGCCAGTGATCGGCCGCTTCTACGACGAGGGCATCACCCCGCGGCTGCCCGAAGGCGTGAGCGCCGATGCGCTGAAGTCCGCTGCAGCAGGCAGTGAACAGGCGGCACAGTGGATGTCGATCCAGGCTGGTGCGGGGCTTGATGCGCTTGGCAAGGTCGCCGTGTTGCCCGTCGCACTGGCCGTGGTGTTCCTGGTGCTCTTCACCCTCACGCCGCGCAAGCCCGCGGCGCACTGAACCCACTCAGGCGCCGGGGATCCACGGCGTGTCGGCAACACCGCGCTCCTTGTTGGCGCGTCGCGCCATCGCGAAGAAGAGATCGCTCAGCCTGTTGAGGTAGACCAGGATCGCATCGCCCACGGGCTCGGAGTGGTTCAGGCTCACGACCAGGCGCTCGGCGCGCCGGCAGACCGTGCGCGCCAGGTGCAGGCGGGCGGCGAGTTCGCTGCCGCCGGGCATCACAAAGCTGCGGATTGGGTCGTTGCCCGACTCGACTTCGTCGATCCAGCCCTCGGCCTCGCGGATGTGGGCCTCGCCGATCCGGACGATCTTGGACTGCTGGCGGGCCCCTTCAGGGGTCGCCAGGTCGGCGCCGATGTCGAAGAGTCGGGACTGGATCTGGCCGAACATGGCCAGAAGCCGCCCATCGAAGCCGCGGTCAGGCTCGCAGCCGCTGGCGCACAGCCCCACCACGGCGTTGAGCTCGTCGATCGTGCCGTAGGCCTCGATCCGGGGGTGATCCTTCGCCACTCTGGCGCCGCTGAAGAGGCCGGTCGTGCCGTCGTCGCCCGTCTTGGTGTAGAGCTTCATGGGAGGCGTCCTTCGTGATCGAGTCTCGGTGGGATTCAGACCTCGACGGAGGTTATCGATGCTGGTCACCCCTTGGTTCACGAGTCGCCAGGACCTGCCCGACAAACGGTGATTTTGTCGTACTCACCCCCGATCTGCCGTATAGTTCTCGTGCGGCTCTGTCATGGTCCTCGCCAAGGTCCACGACGGGTGGGTTCGCAGGTCAGCCGTCCACTTCTCACGACCTGCAGCATCGACGGATCGTCCCACGATCCATTTCATGATTGGCCCGAGCGTCATGCACGGCCCAAGCATGCGGTGTCCCGACACTCGGCATCACCGGCCTCGTCGGTCGGTCCAGCAAGGAGCCTCCCTTGAAGCAACGCAACGCATTCACCATCGTCGAACTGCTCGTCGTCGTGGCGATCATCGCTCTGCTGATCGCCATCCTCTTGCCTGCGCTCGGTCGCGCGCGCGATGCCGCGCTCGTCACCCAGAGCTCGGGCAACCTCCGCAACCTTTCCGCGGCAAACGCCACGTACGGTGCCGACTACCAAGACCGTCAGTTCACGCTGTCCGGCGATGACTTTGGCCTCGCGGCCGGCAACTGCGGCACGTACCTCAGCACCATTGGTTGCCCCGGCCAAGCCATTTTGGGGTGGGATGACAACGGTGGACTCTGGGGCTACTGGCTCGGTGGTGGTCTTTGCCCGCCGAACTACCCCGGCAACTGCGGCAACTGGATCGT
>SYIB01000292.1 GCA_005798965.1 Planctomycetia bacterium | reverse complement strand
GGCGCAGAACGCCCAAATGTGCCCTGTGGGAGCACCTTCCCCGGCGCGCACCGCGCAGGAGCCACACATGAGCCAGTTCAGCGATCAAACCGGGTACAACCAAGAAGAGGCCGAGTTCAAGCGCCGCGAAGCGGAGGCGCTTGCAGCCCTGCGCGCGAAGCTCGATGCTCAGCGTGCGGAACTGAAGTCCCCGGCCTCGCGGCCGGCAAACTGGATGGAGTGCCCCAAGTGCGGCAACCAGCTGGCCGAGACCCGGCGCGGTGATGTGATGGTCGATGCGTGCTCCGGATGCGCCGGCGTGTTCCTCGACAAGGGTGAACTCGATCTGTTGCTCTCCCAGAGCAAGGGCACCGTGCTCGGTCGCCTGTTCGGGCACTGAGCCGATCCGGCATGTCATGAACCACCACTGGGCGCCCGGCATGAGCCGGGCGCCCCGTTCATTTCCGGGAAGGCTCCGTATCCATCAGCTGCGGCGGCGGGAACGTCTGCCGGCCAGGCCGAACGCCGCGGCGAGTGCCATCGCGCCGGGGGCGGGTACAGAGGCGGTGACCCACTCGATCGCGGCGTCATGGTCGTTCTCGCTCATGCCGAGGTTCCAGACGATGTAGAACACCTCGCTCGACTGGAGCCCGGCGGATTCGAAGACGAACGACGACAGATAGATGCCGTTGGAGGGATCGGTTCCGTTGGCGCCGAAGAGCGTGAATTCGGCGTGCAGGTCCAATCCCTGCGTGACTGAGAAGCCGAAGGAGCCGCCCAGAGCCGAGTCAAAGCTGCTGCCGCCATAGCCCACAAGCAGTCCCTCGCTTGCCGAACTGAAGCCATTGCCGTTCCATGATCCGAGGCCCTGGAGCATGCGGAAGGTGAGCGATGAGCCAACGAGGTCCGATCCGATGCCTGGCTCATCAATGCTGAAGGGGAAGTTCGGATCCTCACCCATGTCTGCCTTGAAAACGCGCAGGAACGGCGAGGTGATCTCGCCAGTGGTGTGATCCCAGCCGCCCGTGACGAGCTGGCTGCCGGACGAGGTGACCCAGATGTCCTCGTGACCTTCCTCAGCGAGGGCGGGCATGGAGAGGGCTGCAGCAGTCAGGGTGACGACAACGAATGAGCGAAGCATGTGAACTCCTTGTGAAACAGAAAGGGAATGAAGACCCCCGGAACGGGGGCGGGGACGGCGGGTCATCCGCCGTGGACTGGTGGTGCTGGCGGAGGCGCTCACGGGCAGCCTCCCCAGGCACTGAGCAAGATGCCGAGATCGGCGCCATCGACGGTGCCGCTCGCGTCGAGATCGGCCATGCCGGTGGCGCCCCAAGTGCCGAGCAGGATGCCCAGATCGGCACCATCAACCGCGCCGCTCGCATCGATGTCGGCGGTGCACGCGGGGTCCATGGCGTCCATCGCCGCGCTGAGCGCTGCAGCGAACGACGCTGCATCGCTGCCGCCGTTGAGGACAAGCCAGAACTCCTCGGAGGCCTCGACGCCCGCTGCGGTCGAGTAGAGCTGCAGCGGCGCGAGGTAGGTACCTGGCTCGGGCGCGGTCGCGCCCGGTGCGGCGAGCAGCGTCATGTTGAGGTGACGGTGCCACCCTCCGTCGGACTGCACCGCAAGGTCGAAGCCAGGCACAGGGCCCTCGCTGCTGGTGGCGTTCACCGTGAGGAACGACAACTTCAGGCGCTCGCCCGCCAAGGCGCCCGAGGGCGAGGTGAGCTCGAACGAGTCGCCGTCCCAGACACGGATCGGCCCTATGAAGCGCACGCCCAGCCGTGTGCCGGTGGGCAGCGCGCCGGACGGGGCGTCGTAGCCGGGATTGGCGGTGAACCATGGCACGCCGGTGTCCGCGAAGGCTCCTGCGAAGACGCGCAGCGGTTCCGCGAGGCCAGACGCCGTGATGGCGCGTGTCGTGATGCGTCCGGCTTCGATGCTGACGCCGATGTCGCCGGTGTGCTGCGCTGCAGCCGGGAAGGAGGCGAGGGCAGCGAGCAGGGCCGTGGGCAGCAGCACCCATGCCGGGAGTCTCCGGACAGGGACCGGGGATCGAAGGTCGATGGTGGTGGTGGTCTTCGTCATGGTGGTCATGGGGGTCATGGTGGTCATCACTGGAGGCCCGACTGCATCGCCGCAGAGATGGCGGGATCGAACCGGTTGGAGGTGGAGGATTCGAACAGGCGGCCGAATTCGAGTGCCTGCACCCGGCCATCGACGAACGACCAGGTACTGCGGCTGGACTCGCCAGGTACTTGGCCGTCGATCGAGTTCACTTGGAGTTGCGTGGCCGCGAGCATCAAGGAATCCGAGGTCGTGGCGGGATCAGGGTCCCACTCCTCGACATGCGGATGGTCGCTGCTGGCATACAGACCCCGGTCGGCCATGCGCAGGAAGCAGACCGTCGATTCCGGACTGCGGACGCGGCCGAGAGCGTCGGCGCCCGCGCCGGGGCCCTCGAGGGCGGCCAGCGGCGAGAACGTGCGCGAGAGGTAGTTGTTCATGCCGTAGCTCGTCAGGCGGTAGAGCTCGACCGAGCCATCGTTCACGGGGATGCCCTCGCCGCCGAGTTCGGTCGGCCAGTGCGGGCTCGCGTCGAGCGGGCTCCTGAACATGAGTGGTCCATCGCTGAAAGGCTTGAGCGTGTTCACGAACGACCTCGCGGGCGCGCCAAGCGAGCCGTGGGGCAGGCCGACGTCGCAGAAGCGCTCCTTGTGCACCGCCATGTAGGACAGGTGCGCGATGGAGATCTGGCGAAGGTTGGACATGCAGGACGAGGCGAGCGACTCACGGCGGATGCCGGCCAGGCTGGGCAACAGGAGGCCGAGCAGGATGACGATCACGCCGATGACGACGAGTACCTCGACCAGCGTGAAGGCCTTGAGGCCCGCACAGGGTCGTTGCATGGATTGAAACCGTGCTGGAAGCTTGAGACGGCGCCAAGGTCCTGCACGGACCGGGCACCACGCGTGGTCAGGCGGCGTGGAGCGGGGGCGGCCGGGCTCCGAGGGCCGCATCGGCGGGAGCGAGGATCGGTTGCGTGGCGCTTGCAGGCACCGAATGGTCGGTGGGCAGGCCGACGCACACGACCATCGTCAGGTCAGGCAGTTCGGCATGCAGTGCTGCGATCGCAGAGCAGAGTTCGCAGCCGTCGCCGGAGTCCTTGGGATCGGGAACCTGGCCGGCGGGTTCGGCCGGCCCATCGCCGTGGTCATGGTCGCAGCATGCATGCACGACGGACGCGCTGGCGCATCCATCATGAGCACCGAGCGCGTGCGCGGCCCAGTGGGCAGGCCGGAGCGCGGCCAGCGCGACCAGGGTGCAGAGGGCGAGGATGGCACGC
>SYIB01000291.1 GCA_005798965.1 Planctomycetia bacterium | reverse complement strand
GCAGCGATCGGTCCCGATGAGCAGCCCGGCCATGCCCACGCCGACACGCTCTCCTTCGAGCTCTCCATCGGGGAGCAGCGCGTGGTCGTCAACGGCGGCACGTCCACGTACGCCGTCGGGCCGCAGCGTTCGCTCGAGCGATCGACACGCTCGCACAGCACCCTCGAGTTCGACGGGAAGGACTCAAGCGAGGTGTGGGGGGGCTTCCGGGTCGCGCGCCGGGCACGAATCGTGGCGCGCCAGGTGTCCGGGCGCTCCGACGGAACGGTGCGGGTGGAGGGTGCCCATGACGGCTACACGCGCCTGCGCCGTGGTGCAGTGCACGAGCGGTCGTGGCAACTGACGCAGGACCGGTTGGTGATCGAGGATTCGTTCCCCTTCTTGCCGTGCCGCGTGCGGCTGCTGCTGCATCCGTCCGTCGAGGTCCTTGGTGCCGGTGGCCTCCGGTTGCCTGATGGCCGCGCACTATCCTTGTCGGTCGATGGCGGCTTCGTGGCGATGGAAGCGGCATGGTGGAGTCCCGGGTTCGGCCGGACGGTGCCGACCAACTGCGTCGTGATCGCCATGCGTGGGCCCCGCCTGCGGATCGACTTGTCCTGGTCCTGACATGCACATCCTTTTCCTGACCGACAATTTCCCGCCCGAAGTCAACGCGCCGGCGAGCCGGACCTTCGAGCATTGCCGGGAGTGGGTCAAGGCCGGCCACCGTGTCACGGTCATCACGGGTGCTCCCAACTTTCCCAAGGGCAAGGTCTTTCCCGGGTACCGCAACCATCTCTGGCAGTCGGAAGAAATGGATGGCATCCGAGTGGTCCGGGTCTGGACCTACGTGACCGCCAACGAGGGCTTCACCCGGCGCATCCTGGATTACCTGAGCTTCATGGTGAGTGCCGTGTTCGGTGCGATCTTCGTGCGCAAGGTCGACCTGGTCATCGGCACATCGCCTCAGTTCTTCACGGCGGTGGGAGCGTGGATCGTCTCGTTGATGAAGTGGCGTCCCTTCGTCTTCGAGCTGCGTGACCTTTGGCCCGAATCGATCAAGGTCGTCGGCGCCATGAAGGATTCTTGGGCGCTCCACATGATGGAGCGACTCGAGTTGTTCCTGTATCGCCGGGCGTTCAGGATCATCTCGGTGACGCATGCCTTCAAGCGCAACCTTGTAGAGCGCGGCATAGATCCCCACAAGATCCGCGTCGTCACCAACGGTGTGGACACCACGCGATTCATCCCCCAGCCGCGCGATGAGGCACTTGCCCGCGAGCTGGGGCTTGAGGGGCGTTTCGTGGCTGGCTACATCGGCACGCATGGGCTGGCGCACGCGCTCGAGACCGTGCTTGAGGCTGCGCGCATGGCCCAGGACGCAGGCGATGAGTCCATCGGCTTTGTCCTGCTCGGCGATGGCGCCCGCAAGGAAGAGCTCAAGGCCATGGCGGCGTCGATGGGTCTGCGAAATGTTCGCTTCGTCGACTCTGTCTCGAAGGACGAAGTACCGCGATACTGGGCGCTTCTGGATGTAGCCATCATCCATCTCCGACGTACACCGCTGTTCGAGACCGTCATTCCCTCGAAGCTCTTCGAGTGCATGGGCATGGGCATTCCCGTGCTGCACGGCGTCACCGGCGAGTCGGCCGACATCGTCGAGCGCGAGCGGGTGGGTATCCCATTCCCACCCGAGGATGCGGCGGCGTTGCTGGCGGGCGTTCGTCGACTGCAGTCGGACCGGGCGCTCTATGCCGCGTTCCGAGGCCACTGCCTTGAGGCCGCCACCCGCTACGACCGCGTGAGCCTTGCGATGTGCATGCTTAAGGAGCTCAAGGGCATCCGTGTCCTGCTGCTGAACCAGGCGTACTGGCCTGATGTCGCGGCGACGGCCCAGCATGCCGACGACCTTGGCCAGTCCCTCGTTGCCCAGGGCGATGATGCCACCGCTGTCGCCAGCCGCGCGATCTATGGCGAGAAGGGCGCGGCGCTCAAGCGGCGCGACAGCCATGGCGGCGTGGCGATCCATCGCGTGGGGCTGCAGCTCTTCGGCAAGCAGGGCATCACGCCGCGGGCCTTCGATTTCGCGCTGTTCTACGCGGCGGCTGCGATTCGCTGCCTCACGCTCAAGCGCCATGACGTCGTGGTCTGCTTCACGACGCCACCCTTCATCGCGCTCGTGGGCGTGCTCCTCCGCCTCGTGAAGGGGACGAAGGTCGTCTACTGGACCATGGACCTGTATCCCGACGTTGCGGGCGCGGCTGGCCTCATGCGGCGCGAGGGCATCCTGTGGCGTGCGCTCCAGTCGATCGATCGATTCTGCCTGCGCCACAGTGACCGCGTCGTGGTGCTTGGCGACTGCATGCGCGAGGTCGTCGTGCGCAAGGGCGCCGATCCGTCGCGCGTCTCGGTGATCCCGGTCTGGAGCGGCGCGGAGACGTTCCCATCCCGCGCCCGCACCGACAATCCGCTCCGCAATGCCTGGGGCCTCGGTGACCGCTTCACGATCCTCTACACCGGCAACTTCGGAATCGGCCACGACATGGAAGCGATCGCCGGTGCCGTCGAGGCCCTCAAGGATGATGACCGCATCCGCTGGCTCTTCATCGGCGAGGGCAAGGCCAAGCCCGAACTGGAGCGACGCATCGCAGCGTGCGGTGCGCGCAATGTGGTGCTCGCCGGCTACCAGCCGCGCGAACAGCTCGCGGACGTGCTCGATGCGGGCGATGCCCACCTCGTCTCGCTGCTGCCCGGCTGGCAGGGGCTGCTGCTTCCGAGCAAGTTCTTCAGCGTCCTGGCGGCTGGCAAGCCCGTGCTCTGGGTCGGGCCCGATGGCACCGAGTGCGGATCCATCCTGCGCGAACATGCCTGCGGCTTCGAGGTGCAACCCGGTGATGCCGTCTCGCTGACGGATCGCATCCGCTGGCTGCTCGAGCATCCGGAGCAAGCGCACGCGATGGGTGAACGCGGACAGCGCGCCTACCGCGAGCGCTATTGCTCATCCGAGGCCTGCAAGCAGTGGCACCGCGTGCTGGGCGACGTGGTCGGCCGTTGAGGCCGTGG
>SYIB01000290.1 GCA_005798965.1 Planctomycetia bacterium | reverse complement strand
GCCAAGCCCAGGCGGACGTTGGACCATCCATCGAGGATCGTGCCGCCCGGGCCGACCTGCGGGAACCGGCCTTCGGCGCCAATGAAGGTCGTGTTGTAGTTGTAGCCCGTGAAGGGATCGCCAGCGGGATCGATGCCGGTCCAGCTTGGGCACTGCTGCACGCGGCTGGGCGAATCGAGGTGCCGCGTGATCGAACCCGGCAGCGCCGCACGGCCCGGCGCCGTGTCAAGGTCCCACGAGAGCGTGCGCACGCCCGCCCCGGCTGCGGGTGCGAACATCAGGACCGCAGGGGCGAAGCGCTCCTTGTTGAGCGTGACGTAGGCCTGCGATGCGCTCGCAAGCTGCCGCAGGTTCGATTGGCATTCCGCGCTGCGGCCGCCTTCTGCAAGCGTCGACAGCGCAGGCAGCACCAGCCCGATCAGGATCACCACGATGCCGATCACGACCAGCACCTCGATGAGGGTGAAGGCACGCTTCATGACCAGGCTGCCAGCAGGGCGCCAAGATCCCCACCGTCGATCGTGCCATTGCCGTCCAGGTCAGCCGAGGGCTCACCTGAGCCGAACGCACTCAGCAGGATGCCGAGGTCGGCGCCGTCGATGATGCCGTTGCCATCCAGATCACCCTTGGCAGCCTCCGGTGCGACATCGCTGAAGCCGTCGATCTCGGCACTTTGCATCGCACCTGCCGGCACGCGCACCCGCACGAAGCGGATCGACGTGAGACCAAGGGGAGCCAGATCGATGCCGGCGCCGCCGCCGGAGCCGTCGTACATCGCGCGAATCGCGGGCCATTCCTCACCGATCATCGACGCGGCCGTGATCGACGGATCGATCGGCCGCGTGAAGTCCGTGGGTTCGAGCCCGGGCACCGTGGCGTAGGGCGATGCATCGAGCCAGCCGCACGTCGGTGCAAACCCGTCGGCATCCGTTCCCGGAACGCCCACCCAGGTCACGCCGTCATGACTCACCGAGATCTGCCCACCTTCGGCGAACAGACCCGATGGGGTGCCCATCGGGTACGCAGCGTCACCGAAGAACGCGTTGCCGAAGACGATGAGGTCCACGCCGAAGGGGTTGCGCGGATCGTCGGTCACGTCATGATCGAACGCCACCACGAGTTGGCCGCCTGCGCCGATCGAGACGAGCTCGCTCGTCATGAAGGCAGGCTGAAACGGCGTGACGGCCTGCGGAAAGAACGGGCCGCCGGTGAATCGGGTGGGTTCGCCGAGTGTTGACGAGGCGATCGTGAAGCCACCGGCGGGATTCGAGCCCGGCGAATAGCTGATCACGCTCGATGCGAATGGTGATTGTGCCGCTGCCGAACAGGGCAGGGCGGCGAGCAGGACAACGACGGCCAATCGATGCATGGAAACCTCCGCGGACTCTCGCCCTGGCCCCGGTATCGCGGGGGCACGCAGCGCTGGGTGTCGGCAGGTCTTCCGGCTTCGGGTCCTGGCTCGACCTTCCCGGGCCGCGGAGCCCAGTGGTCTTCGTTGAGCCAAGTCGCTGGCGTGTTGGGCCAGCCACCCGTTACGGCGGCGCGTCCGCGGTGGTGTTGCACCACGCTTCCCTCGCAGCGCACGGCGTGCTGCGATTGGCCGGACATCCGGCCAACGACCGACCATCGGAGGTTACCGGGAACTCTGCGAGGCGTTTCTGCGAACGGTCGGGTGGGGCTTCGTTGCACTGCATCGCGATGCCCGATACCCTCTCCGAACTCGCCCCGGCGCCTGCCGGGGCCACCCCACGACCACGGAGTCCGCGACGTGATCCAACCGCTCTCGACCGTTTCGTTGCTGCTTGCCCTTGGCCTCGTTCCGTCGGCCTTGGCGGCCCCCCTGACGGTGTCGCTGCCCACGTCCGTGGTTGCCGCATCCATCGATGACCCGACCGACCCCGATGAGCCATCGGAACCCGCTGGCGAGCCCGCGGACGAGCCAATGGACGAACCCGCCGCCGAGCCGGCGGGGGACGAACCCTCGAGCGACGAGCCTTCGAGTGACGAACCCATGGCCGATGACGCGGGCGCGACCGAGAGCGGTGATGCCGCCACGGGCTCCGATGACGGCAGCGCGGAGAGCCTTGGCGTCACCGCGGAACAGGCGCGTCTCCTGCAGGATGTCCTGCACTACGTGCTGGTGGCCAACATCGAGCTGGCCCAAGCCAGTGCTGAGAAGCTGATGGAGTCGGGCATCGCCGATCAGGACCTCGCGCTGCTCGTGCAGGAGCAGAACCTCACGGAGCGGCTCGAGCGCGCGCTCGCTCGCAGCCGCAAGATGGGTGACGGCATCACCAAGGCAATGGCCACCCTCGAGACTCGAGTCGAGATTGGCCGCCGTGCGCTGGCCCGCAACGGCCGCATGATCCAGTCGGCCGTGGACAATCTTGTCGGCTCGGGACGGCAACAGGTCTATGCCCGCGCGCGGCTCATGAGCGCTGGCGAATTCGCCGTGCCTGCGCTGCTTCGCGCGGCCACAGGCATCGGGAACGACCAGCTCGCGCTGGCCGCGCAGCGCATGCTGACCCAGCTCGGCTCGGCAGCGGTGGCACCACTGGTGGCAGCGCTTCCGGATCTCGATGGCAGCAACCAGGTCCTGGTGTGCGAGATCCTCGGCACCATCGGTTCGCCCGCGGCCGCCGCGGGCCTGCGCGCGCTTGAACTCGCCAAGGATGGTTCGCAGGAAGTGGCCTCGGCAGCGGGGCGCGCCTACACCGCCTGTGGCGGCAAGGGCGCATCGGTCTCGGCCGAGTACACCTCGCTCGCGCGCGCTCATTTCGATCGCCGCAGCGCGCTGCTTGCGCAGCCTTACGAGCCCAACAATTTCGCCTGGACTTGGGAAGGCGACGGTCTCATGCCAGTCGCCGTGCCCACCGAAGCGTTCCATGCCGTCATGGGCATGCAGTCGGCGCGTGCCGCGTTGCAGGCTGATTCAGCCAACGCGCAGGCGCTCGCGCTCTTCGTGGCCAACGACCTGCGCCGGGAAGCCGTCATGGGCGAGTCGCCCGATCCGGTCAGCGGCGATCGTGCCTACAGCGCGGCCTTCTTCGCGACCGCAGCCGGTGCGACGATCGGCCAGGATGTGCTCGCGCTCGCCCTCGGTGCCGACGATCTCGGGCTGGCGCGCACCGCGCTCATGCACCTCGGCGAGATCGCCGGCGAGCAGCGCCTGGCGCCGAGCGATGTCAGTGCCGCCTGCGAAGCGCTGACCTACGGCGATCGCCGCGTGCGATTTGATGCGGCGTTGCTCTTTGGGAGCCTCGCCCCCACGACGTCGTTCGCCTACGACTCCAGCGTAGTGCCCACGCTCGCCTCGATCCTGGCTGTTGGCGCCGACCCGCTTGCAGCCGTGATCGCCACCAGCAACGAAGACCGTGCAGCCTTGCAGCAAAAGCTCAGCGCTGCCGGGTTCCGTGTGGTCGGCGGTGACTTCACCACCTTCGAGGAGCTCGAGGCCGAACTGGGTTCGACGGCCGTTGACCTGCTCGTCGTGCAGATGATGGCTCCCGAGCGTGCTGGTCGTCGCCCTGCTGACGACGCGGGCAGCCGCACCGACGTGAATGGCACCGCACGCGCCGTGTCTGGCCTTCGCGCAAGCCGCACGATGGCCTCGGTACCCGCCCTCGTGAGCGTCGGCGCAGCTGAGAGCGGCCGTGTGCGTGCAGCGATGGGCACGGACATGAACACGCAGCTCTTCGAGATCGGCGCACCCGACGAGGCGTTCACGGCAGCCGTCACGAGCATCATGGGTTCGGTGGCCGGTGGTGCCATGACTGCGGAGGATGCCTCGGGCTACGCCGGCAGTGCACTGGCTGCGCTGCGTGCGATCGCCTCCAAGCCCGGTTGCGCGCTTGATGTGGGCGTGGCCGAACCCCAACTCCTTGATGCGCTGGCGCGCTTCGAGGGCGAATCCCGACTGGATGTCGCCAGCACGGTGGCCATACTGAAGTCCGCGCGCGCGCAGTGCGCGTTGGCCGATGCAGCGCTTGCCGCCAGTGGTGATGATCAGGCAGCGCTCCTTCGTGCTCTGGCCGCCAGTGCACGAATGGGCGGCAATCGCCTGCAGCCCCGCCATGTCGATGGCCTGCGCGCCCTGATCGGTTCGTCCAGCGGCGTGACCGCCGTGGCGGCTGGCCAGGCGTGGGGCGCCTTGGATCTCCCGGTTGCCGACAGTGTCGGCCTCATCCTGAAGTAATCTCCCCGACCCATCGCCGCCCTAGCTCAGTTGGTAGAGCGG
>SYIB01000289.1 GCA_005798965.1 Planctomycetia bacterium | reverse complement strand
GCCGGGCTATCTCGCCGAGGCATCGCGCCTCTGCCGCAAGCACGGCGCGCTGCTGGTCTGCGACGAGGTGCAGACGGGCGTGGGCCGAACCGGCACGTTCCTGGCGATCGACCAGGAGCAGGGCGTCGAGCCCGACATGGTCGTGATGTCCAAGGCGCTCTCCGGCGGTCAGGTTCCGGTGGGCGCGGTGCTGGTGCGCGGTGGTGTGTGGAAGGCGACCTTCTCCAGTCTCGATCGCGCGATCGTCCATTCGTCGACCTTCCACATGGGCACGCTGGCCATGGTTGCAGGTCTGAGCGTGCTGCATGCCTACGACGCGTGCGATGCGGCCGGCAACGCGCGCCGCATGGGGGCACGGCTGATGGATGGCCTGCGGGCCATGCAGCCGCGCTTCGAGATGCTCAAGGCCGTGCGTGGTCGCGGACTCATGATCGGCGTCGAGTTCGGTCAGCCCAAGTCGCTCGTGCTGCGGGCATCGTGGGCCGCCACGCACGCGATGGACCGGAACCTCTTCGCCCAGAGCGCGATCGTGCCGCTCATGGAGGATCACCGGATCATCTGCCAGGTCGCGGGCCACAACCTGGACGTGGTCAAGCTCATTCCGCCGCTCGTGATCGACGAGCGCGATGTGCAGTGGTTCTTGGGCGCGTTCGAGTCGGTCCTCGAGTCGATGCACCGGCCCATGGCGACCGCGGGGCTGCTTGCGCGCCTTGGTCGCAACACGCTGCGCGGGGTGTTGGGTTCGGCGGAGTGATCGAAGCTGCAGGTGAGGGCTTCACTCGGGCAGCTTGAGCAGCAGGATGTGTTCGCGCGGAGCTCGTTCGCCGCCCTCGAAGATGGCCCATGTCGATCCAGCATGATGCACGGTGCAGCAGGTGCCGACCGGTCCATCCCAGTCCACCCAGGTTGTTCGACCCGAGGCGATGGGCGCCACGACCAGGCGGTCGTTGCGCGGACCGTTGCCGATCAGGTACGAGCCGCCATCAGGTCCCGGCAGCCACGCAGGTTGGGCCGTGGAGGGGCACGCTCGGCGTTGCGCCTGTGGGGTGATCCATCGTTCCGGCGTGCGTGGCGCGCGCACGGAGTAGCCGGTCGGTCCCGCCGGCACCGGATCGCAGGATGGCTCCGTGGCCAGGTCGTTGATGGTCCAGCCGCCGGATTCACGCCGAATCACGCAGGCTCGCGGGGTGCCATCGACGACTCGGGTTGCCACGGCTTCGAGCACTGAGCCGTCCCGTCGCTGCATGCCGGTGGCGACCAAGCGGATCGGCGCGTTGCCTGCGTCGATCGTGCCTGCCGGGGTCCACGATGCGCCATCGCTCGAGGTGAACACGCCGAGGCTGGTCGAGAGCTGCTGGGCGGAGTTCGGCTGGGCCAGCATCATCCATCCAGCACCGTCATGCCCAACCGTGATGCGATGCGGATCGAGCGAGTCGAGCACGACCGTCTGAGGAGGACCGAGGACACCATCGCGGAGCGTGCGGCGCCGGACCCCGTGGATCAACGAGCCGTCATCGTTAGTACTGACGGTCACCGCGAAGAGCTCGATGGTGTCCGGTCCGGCCGCAGCGATCGGATCCCGGTGCTCATCGATCATGCCGTCGGCCGCGGAAAAGATGATGGACGGCACGGGAAGGGGCTTGACCTCGCCAGCGACGGTGCAGTCCAGAAGCCTGACCGATGCACTCGGCCCGGCGAGGCCAACTCGCCCAGCGGCCCCGTCGAGCGCAAGCGACGCCACCTCGGTGCCGTCGCTCGAGACCTTCAGCTTCCGCCCATCCCACTGCGCGATGACCCGAATGGGTACGCCGGGCCGCGCGGGCAGCGATCTCAGTTCGGCCAAGGGACCCGGGGGGCCAAGCCTCGAACCCCGCAGGACGACGTCGTGCTCAGGGTCATCCAGCGCAAGGATTCCGCCGGCGATGGCGATGCCTGCACCCTCGCTGGCAAACCGATCCACCACCAAGGTCGCCTCGAGTCGGAAGGGGCCTTCGCCGATCGTCCACGGCAGCCAGGCGACCTCGCCGGCTGGGATGGCGTCGAGCGTGCTGCCATGCAGCGTGATCGCCCCAGGGCATGCACCATCCTTGACCAACGCGATCGTGTCTTGCGGCGCCGGTGCGGCGCCTACGGCCCCGCCAGGATGAACCGACCGCGGTCGGCGTCGACCACGAGTCGGCCACGGGCATCCCGCTGGAGCCGATTGGTGCGAAGCGGTGACAGGCGCGCATCGAGCATCAGCGCGCCATCCTCCAGGCGGTGCACGGCCAGCCGACCATCGCGCCACGCAGCGATCACTCGACCGCTCGCACGATCAACGATGATCGACTCCGGCTCGAAGGCATAGTTCTCCGTGGTCCAACGCTTGGTGGTGAACCCTCTGTCGCAGCGCATGAGGTTGCCGTCCATCCCGGCGATGATGAGATCCCCGCCGGGCTCGATCTCAGCGACGGCCCCAAAGACTGTGGCGACCGCCGAGGTGTCGATGCGCTCAAGCGGTTCTGCGTGAGCAGGGT
>SYIB01000288.1 GCA_005798965.1 Planctomycetia bacterium | reverse complement strand
GACATCGGTCGCGACCAGCAGGTCGACCGTGCCGGCACGCGCGCGCGCCATGACGCGGTCACGCTCGGCCTGGCCCATGCCGCCGTGAAGGGATGCCACGCGGTAGCCGCGGCCCACCAGGCGCTCGGCGAGTTCATCGACCTCGAGACGGGTCCGGCAGAAGATGAGCGCCAGCGTGGGCGATTCCAGGTCGAGCACGCGCCCGAGCGCGGCGATCTTGTGCGGGCGCGGCACGATGTAGGCCGTCTGCCGGACCTTGGGCACCGATCCCTTGGTCGCGGCGTCGCGCGCGATCAGGATGCGCTCGGGGTCACGCAGGTGCTTCTCGGCAATCGATGCGATCCGCGGCGGCAAGGTGGCGGAGAAGAGCGCGGTCTGCCTGCCCTCCGGCGTACCCTCGAGGATCAGTTCCAGGTCCTCGGCGAAGCCCATGTCGAGCATCTCGTCGGCTTCATCGAGCGCCACGATGCGCAGGCCCGACAGATCCAGCGTGCCGCGACGCATGTGGTCGAGCGCGCGCCCCGGAGTGGCCACGACCACGTGCACGCCCCGGCGCAGCGCCACGACCTGCCGATGGAACTCCTGCCCGCCATAGATCGGGGCGACAGCGATGCCGAGCCCCTTGCCGTACCGGTGGCACGCCTCGCAAACCTGCACGGCAAGTTCGCGGGTGGGCACGAGCACCAAGGCGAGTGGCTTCAAGGGCTCGGGCTTGATGTTCCCAACGAGTTGGAGGATGGGCAGCGCGAACGCGGCGGTCTTGCCCGTGCCGGTCGCCGCCTGGCCAAGCAGGTCGCGCCCTGCAAGCAGCGGCGGAATGGCGGCCTTCTGGATCGGCGTGGGCTCCTCATAGCCCAGGGACGCGAGTTCAGTGACCAGTTCCGTGCCGAGTCCCAGTGCTTCGAAGGTGTCGCTCACCGGGAGAGACTACCGTTTCGGCATGAACCCAACCGCCACGATCACAGATGCCCACGCTTGGCTCCGCTGGATGACCGGACGCAGCCTTGCAGCTTGCCGAACACTGTCGAACGAGGAACTGCACCGTTCATTCCCCGTTGGCTTGGGAAGCGTGCACGCCACGCTGCTGCACCTCTACGGTGCGGAGCGGATCTGGATCGGTGTCGTGACCGGCAACGCGGCGGCACTCACGATGCCGACGATGGATGAATGTCCGACGCTCGATGCACTCGAAGCATCATGGTCAATGACGCGCATGGACTGGGATGCCTTCCTGACCACACTCACGCCTGCCGAGTGCGAGCGCGTGGTCGAGCGAGTGCGTGATGGTCGTGCCTACCGGCAGACCGTCGCCGATGCCTGCATGCAGGTGCCGACGCATGCGCTCTACCACAACGCACAGCTCAGCTTCATGTTCCGATCGATGGGCCACGCGCTGCCGGACTCGAGCTGGATCCTCTGGGCGCGCGAGCGGCTGGGGTGAGGGCGCCGAGCACGGGCCGCAGGTGCACTGTGGTCAAATCCCCAATATTTTTGTAAATGTCGTCCTGTGCTTGACTTATGTCAAGCCGCTAGCCCTGCAGTGCCCGCCTGATCCGGTCATTCACGTTGCGCCGTTTTGATTTGATGGGCCGTACCGCTAGCGTCTGCTCGTGACTCACGGCCTATGTTGGGCCGCGGCTTGAATCCGGGATGTACTCCGAATGTGGAGAAAGCAATGAAGATGCGCTGTGTTTCCATCGTAGCTGCGTGTTCCAGCACGCTGCTGTCCGTTTCCGCGCTCGCCGATGGCGGTCTGTCCGTTCGCGGCGCCAAGTCGCCTGACAGCTCGATCCAGAGCAACGCGCCGGCGTCCGCAATGCCGAGCGATCGCAAGCCGCCCGCCGAGGGCCACTGGGGCGGCAGCCTCGCCGGAAGCGAAGCATCGCAGATCCTCTTCTACCGCGACTACGCGATCGGCAACTGCGCCTACGAAGTCGCGCTGCAGGGCGGCGAGTTCGGCACCGTGACCTTCACGAGCAGCTCCACCACGTTCGCCGGGCTTCTCGCCAACGGCACCGAGTGGGACCTGATCGTGGTCGCCAACCAGAACAATTCGAACCTCGGCACGTTCCAGCAGGCGCTGGTCACCTATCACGCTGCCGACCCCGGCTGCGGCATCCTCATCTCGGAGTGGAAGGACACCAGCGCGGCGTCCTACTTCCCCGCCCTGGGCTTCACGCACAACCAGCCCTGGAACGTCTTCGGCGCCGTGAGCTTTCAGCCCGGCAGCACGGTGGCCGCCTCGGCTCCGGTGACGCTTGTCGACATCGGCTGGGACGTCTGGAACTGCGGCACCATCGGTGGCGGCACCGCCGAGATCCGCGGCAGCCAGTCCAACGTGATGAGCGCTCGCAGCGGCAAGATCATCGTGAACGGCTTCCTCAGCGACACGCTGTCGCCGTTCGCCAACGGCGTGGCGATGGTCAAGCTGCAGATGGCTGCGCTGACGCGCCCCCCCTGCAACTTTGGGGACTGCAACAACGACGGCATCTGCGACGACGGCCAGCTGCCGGGCAACGACTGCAACGGCAACAACGTGCTCGACTCGTGCGACATCGCCAGCGGCACGTCGACCGATTGCAACGGCAACGGT
>SYIB01000034.1 GCA_005798965.1 Planctomycetia bacterium | reverse complement strand
CAATACCTACGGCCCGCGCATGCATCCCTTCGATGGCCGCGTGGTGAGCAACTTCATCCGCCAGGGCCTGGCCGGCGACACCATCAGCATGTTCGGCGATGGCTCGCAGACTCGATCGTTCTGCTACGTCAGCGACCTGATCGACGGCTTCCTGCGGATGATGGATTCGCCTGCCGAGTTCACCGGCCCGGTGAATCTTGGCAATCCGAACGAGTTCACGATCATGGAGCTGGCGCAGAAGACCATAGCGATGACTGGCGGCAAGGCTCGCCTGGGCGAAAGCCGTCCGCTGCCGCCTGATGACCCGAAGCAGCGCAAGCCCGACATCACGCTCGCTCGGGAGCGCCTGGGCTGGGAGCCGACCGTGCAGCTGGCCGAGGGCCTGCAGCGCACGATCGATTGGATGAAGTCGGTCGATCTCAGCGACTTCCGCGCACCGACCCCCAACTATTGAGCGACCACTCATGGATCCGTCCTCGCTGACCTACGCGGGCTACCTGAAGGTTCCCGAGCTCCTCGCCCTGCAGCAGCCGCGCTCGATCGATCCGGACACTGGCCGCCCCGAGCATGACGAGATGCTCTTCATCGTCATTCACCAGGTGTATGAGCTCTGGTTCCGGCAGCAGCTCCACGAGGGTGATCGTCTGGTGGAACGCCTCGTGGCAGGGGATGGGGGCCTTGCCTCGACCACCCTGAAGCGGATGCTCACCATCCTGAAGACGATGGTCCACCAGATCGATGTGCTGGAGACGATGACGCCGGTCGACTTCCATTCGTTCCGGAGCTTCCTCTCGAGTTCCAGCGGGTTCCAGAGCGCCCAGTTCCGCGAGTTCGAGTTCCTGCTGGGCAACAAGAACCCCCGGATGATGGCGTCACAGCCTGAGGGCTCGGCGGAGCGGGCGACGCTCGAGCGGCGGTTCGCCGCGCCGACGCTCTACGACGCCTTCGCGCGGTTCATCGCGGTGCGAGGGCACTCCGTTCCGGCCGAACTCCTGTCGCGCGACGTGACGCAGCCCATGCGGGAGTGGCCGTCATTCCAGGAGACGCTTCTTGGGCTCTACCGCGGGCACCCGGCCGAACGCGTCGTGTGCGAGCTGCTCGTCGACCTGGATGAGGGAATCCAGGAGTGGCGGTATCGCCATGTGAAGATGGTTGAGCGCACGATCGGTTTCAAACAGGGGACTGGCGGCAGCCCCGGCGCTGCGTACCTGCGGACCACGCTCTTCAATCCACTTTTCCCCGATCTGTGGGCGATCCGCACGAACCTCTAGCGAATCCTCTCGGTGCGCTGCGATCAGGCCGGAGCCGATCCGCTGCGCCTGAGCCGCGCGATGCAACCGGGGATCGTCGCCAGGGCGTACTCGATCTCGTCGGTGGTCGTCAGGCGGCTGACGCTCAGCCGGATCGTGCCGTGGGCGACTGGATCGGGCAGGCCCATCGCCCGCAGGACCGGCGAGGGCTCGAGCGAGCCGCTTGAGCATGCGGCGCCGGCGCTGGCTGCCACGCCGCGCTCGGAGAGGAGCAGCAGGATCGCTTCGGCCTCGAGCCCGGGGAAGGCAATGCTTGCGGTGTTCCACAGCCGAGGGGATGCAGCTGCATTCACGATCGCATGGGGAACGGCTGCCAGGATCGCACGCTCGAGGGTGGTGATCAGCGTTCGGCAGGTGGCGGAGCCAGCGTCGCGTGCGAGCCAGGCCGACGCGGCGGCGGCGGCCACGCCAAAGCCGACGATGCCAGCCACATTCTCGGTGCCGGCCCGTCGGCCGATTTCCTGCGGTCCACCCGGCAAGATCGATTCGATGGCAGCACCCGCACGCATGGCGATCGCCCCCACGCCCTTGGGGCCGTGGAGCTTGTGTGCGCTCACGGTCAGGGCATCGATGCCGAGGGTCGACCACTCGGTCGGCTCGCGACCGACCCACTGCACGGCATCGGTGTGCAGGACGACACCGGCGGCGCGGCACCTGGCTGCGACCTCGATGATCGGCTGGATCACGCCCGTCTCGTTGTTGGCCCACATCAGGCTGAGCACGCTGATCGACGAGCCATGGTCGGCCAGCAGTGCATCGAGCGCTTGCAGGTCGATGACGCCGTCGGGCCGGTGACGCAGCCAGTGGACCGTGGTGCCGCGACTCTCGAGCGACTGCGCGAGTTCGCGCACGGCGCTGTGTTCGAGGGCACTGGTCGCGATGTCGGGCCGCTCGGGTCGCGCAGCGATGGCGCCGAGGATCACCCGTTGGGCAGCTTCAGTACCGCCACTGGTGAAGGTCAACACTCGCGGTGCACAGCCGATCAGCTGCGCTACCTGCTCACGCGCGAGCTCCAGGGCATGGCGGGCGTCGACGCCAGCGCGGTGCACGCTGCTGGGGTTGGCCCAGCGATCGCGCAGGCATGTCGACATGGCCTCGATCACCTCGGGGAGGGGCTGCGTGGTCGCGTTGCAGTCGAGGTAGGCCTGCATGGGTCAGGTCGCCTTGGCGTGGAGCGCACGGATGAGCGCATCGGTGCTCGAGTCGTGGGTGCTCGGTGCATCGGGGGCGCTCAGGCCCTTGATGACGTCGACGGCGAGCGACTTGCCCAGTTCGACACCCCACTGATCGAAGGAGTTGATGCCCCACACGACGCCCTCGACGAAGGTCGCGTGCTCGTACAGCGCGATCAGCGAACCGAGCGTTGCGGGCGTGAGCGCTTCGGCCCAAAGGAACGAACTCGGTCGGTTGCCCGGGAAGGTCCGGTGCGCCACGAGGGGCTCGGGCGTGCCCTCGGCACGGACCTCGGCGGCGGTCCGGCCGAACGCGAACGCTTGGGCCTGCGCGATCGCATTCGCGTTGAGCAGCAGCCGGTGACGGCCCATCGGGTGGGCTGCTGTGCGGAAGCAGATGAAGTCGATGGGCACGATCGTCGTGCCCTGGTGCAGCATCTGGTAGAAGGCATGCTGTCCGTTGGTACCGGCCTCGCCGAAGACCACCGGGCAGGTCTGCCAGGACACGGGCTGGCCGTGATCGTCCACGCGCTTGCCGTTCGATTCCATCAGCAGTTGTTGAAGATAGGCTGGAAAGCGTGCGAGCAGCTGTTCGTAGGGCAGCACGGCCAGGGTCGGCAGGCCGAGCACGCTGGCGTTCCATACGCCGATCATGCCCAGGAGCACGGGCAGGTTCGATCCCAGGGGTGCCGTGCGGGCATGCTCGTCCATGGCGTGGAACCCGGCGAGCAGCTCGCTGAAGCGCTCCGGTCCGACGGCCACCATCGTGCTGAGGCCGATCGCACTGTCCATGCTGTAGCGACCGCCCACCCAATCCCAGAATCCGAACATGTGGCCCGGATCGATGCCGAAGGCGCGCACCTTGGCTTCGTTGGTGCTGACAGCGACGAAATGGCGACCGACTGCGTCCTCACCAAGCCGCGACACCAGCCAGGCTCGGGCGCTGCCGGCATTCTCCATCGTTTCCTGGGTGGTGAAGGTCTTGCTGCAGATGATGAAGAGCGTTTGCTCGGGATCGAGACCTTCGATGGCGATCGAGAGGTCGTTGCCATCGACGTTACTGACGAAGCG
Source organism: Planctomycetia bacterium (assembly GCA_005798965.1). GTDB lineage: Bacteria > Planctomycetota > Phycisphaerae > Phycisphaerales > SM1A02 > SYIB01. The sequence goes on along the minus strand of SYIB01000034.1, from coordinate 2,280 downwards.
GCAGTCGAGTTCGCGCGTGCGCCATGGCTGCAACGCCTGGTAGGCCATGGCCGGGCCGAGGTCGCTGCCGCCGATGCCGATGTTGATGACGTGGCGGATGCGCTTGCCCGTTGAGCCGAGCCAGGCGCCGTTGCGCAGAGCGGTGCTGAAGTGCGCCATGCGCCCCAGCGTGTCGTGCACCGCCGGCACCACGTTGCTCCCGTCGACCTCGATCGCCGCCGTTGGCGGTGCGCGCAGCGCAGTGTGGAGCACCGATCGCTCTTCGGTCCAGTTCAGTCGCGCGCCGCTGAGCATGGCGGCAAAGCGCTCCGGCACCTCGCGTTCGCGGGCGAGATCGAGGAGCAAAGGCATGGTGCCTCGCTGCATGAGTTGCTTGGACCAGTCGAGCGTCCATCCGGCACCGATCGTGGTGCAGCGGGCGGCGCGGCCGGGTTCGGCGGCGAAGGCGCTGCGCAAGTCGAGAGGCTCGATCGCGCTACGGTGCGCGACGAGGGCCTTCCACGAGCCACAGTCGGCCAGCCGGCTGCGGAGCGGCATGGAACAGGCATCGATGGACGCGTGCGGCATCACCTGACTGTATCCCGGCCGTGGGCAGGGCCGCGGGGTACAGTGGATCCCATGAAGCAGACTGCCTTGCTGAACCTGCTGGGCCAAAGCCCTTGGCAGGACAACATTACCCGCCGCATGCTCGATGACGGGTCGCTCGGGCGCACGATCGATGCGCTCGGCATCACTGGCCTGACGAGCAACCCGACGATTTTCGAGAAGGCGATCGGGTCGGGCTCCGAGTACGACACCCAGGTCAAGGCGTGCGCAGCGCGTGGGCTCGATGCGGATGCAACCTTCTTCGAACTGGCGGTCGAGGATCTCTGCCGAGCATGCGATCTCTTCCTGCCGATCCATCGCCGCACCGGGGGCGTGGACGGATGGGTGAGCCTGGAAGTGAGTCCGCTCCTGGCCAACGACACGCAGAGCACGGTCGAGGCGGCAGTGGCGCTGCACGCGCGGGCCGGTCGGCCGAATCTCTACATCAAGGTGCCGGGCACGCCCGAAGGGCTGCCGGCGGTCACGGAACTCATCGCCCGCGGCGTTCCCGTCAATGTCACGCTGCTTTTCGATGTGGCGCAGTACGAGGCCACGGTGCTGGCTTACATCAGGGGCCTCGAGCAGCGTGTGGCTGCGGGGCTGGCTCCTGACACCTGCAGCGTGGCGAGCGTCTTCATCAGCCGGTGGGACAAGGCCACGGCGAACCTGCCCGAAGGCCTGCGCAACCGGGTCGGCATCGCGGTGGGGCGTGCGTGCTACGACCGGTTCCTCGATCTTTTCTCGGGGGATCGGTTTGAAGCGCTGCGTGCCAAGGGTGCGCGGCCTCAGCGCCTGCTCTACGCGAGCACGGGCACGAAGGACCCGGCGTTGCCCAAGTCGTTCTACGTCGAGGCCCTCTGCAGCCCCGGTACGGTCAACACGATGCCAGAGGATGCCCTGCACGGCTTGGCCAACGCGGGCACGCTCAAGGCGTGCTTCATGCCCGGCGATCCAGCCACGGCCGAGGTGCTCAAGGGTGCGATGGCGCAAGGTGTCGACCTGGCCACGCTGGCCCGCCAGTTGCAGACCGAGGGCCGCGATGCCTTCATCGCAAGTTGGCACGCTCTGCTCAAGAGCATCCAGTCCAAGGGTGGATGAACACCACAAGCGAAGCCGCCCCGGGCGAGTGCCCAGGGCGGGAATGCGGTTGAGAGGACTTGAACCTCCACGGGTTTTACCCCACTAGAACCTGAATCTAGCGCGTCTGCCAATTTCGCCACAACCGCAAGTGGGGCGGCAAGTATAGCCATCCGAAAGCATGCAGGGAAGGCTGTTATCCGTGTGCGCTGCCTGATGGCGCGCACCCGTTGTTGGCATGAAGCGGGCAGCCCCGCCCGGTTCGGCCGGACGGGGCTGCACACGGATCCTTCGTTGGCTCACTCGCTCTTGCTCTTCACGAGCGGCGCGTTGGGATTGGCCGCGCGGAACGCCAAGACGCCCTTGCGGATCTCGATCACGAGGTCGCGGTTCTCGCGCAGGAACTGCTTGGATGCTTCGCGGCCCTGACCGAGGCGGACATCCTTGAAGCTGAACCAAGCGCCGCTCTTCTCGACCACGTTGGCATTGACGGCCAGGTCGAGCAGGTCGCCGACCCACGAGATGCCTTCGTCGAACATGATGTCGAACTCGGCTTCGCGGAAGGGGGGAGCGATCTTGTTCTTGACGATCTTGGTGCGCACACGGTTGCCCACGTTG
>SYIB01000287.1 GCA_005798965.1 Planctomycetia bacterium | reverse complement strand
GACGCCCCAAGGCGCGCGTGGCCGCCACCAGTTCGGCCATCTCGGCGCGACGGCTCAGCATGCCCCCGACGGCGGCATCGGCGGCACCGACGGTCACGACGCCGTGGCGATCGATCAGATCGCCCGATGGCGTGACGATGCGCGCACCGCGCAGGCCACCCTGGGCCATGAGGAGCGCAGCATCCAAGTCGTTCACGAGCCACGTATCGGCCAGCAAGCACTCGGCGACTTTCGTCGCATCACTGGCAGCCCGCACGAAGCCAAGCAGGGGCAGCGAACCCTCGACCGCGCCGCGCTCGACGGTGGCGTGACGCTGGATCGAGGCCGTGGCGAAGGAGATGCGGCCACGCTGTTCCTTCGCCGTGACCACGGTGGGACGGATCGACTCCGGGGCATCGAGCAGGAGCATCTGGAGCGAGTCGCCCAGTGCAGCCTCGATCGCAGTCGCGTGCTCACGATCGCTCTCGAGCAGGTCACCAAGCATGCCTCGAACGCTGGGGAATCGATCAGGTGCACCGAGGATGGCCTTGACCGCACCAGTCAGGCCCTCACGGGCATCCTGCATCTCGCCAAGGATGCGGCGACGGCTCTCGACACGGGTGCGTTCGTCCCGGAGCTCGGCCAGCTCCTCAAGCATCGCTTCGCTTCGATCGTCGAAGTGCGCCGCGACGCGGAGTTCCTCGGTCGCTTCTCGCTGGAGCCGCTCCTGGGCATCCTGCGCGGTCTGACGACGCACGATCGCCTTGACTCGCGCCAACCGCCCCGCGTCGAGTTCCTCCGCGAACGGGGCCTCACGCACATCGAGGCGCTCGAGCTGCTCGGCCAACGAACGTTCGCGCTCATCGGCGGCCGTCGAACGCTGGGCGGCGCGCGAACGCTCGCGCTCAAGTCCGACGACCTGCTCACGGAGGCGCTCGTGGCGCGAACGGGCATCCGTCAGGGTGCGGGCGATCGATGCACGGCGTTCGCTCGCGGCGGTCGCCTCGGCTTCAGCGGCGGTCACTGCGAGCTCATTGGCGTTGAGCTGCTGTTCCAGCGTGCCGAGCTGAGCCTGAACCTCGCCCATGCGTTCATCGGCTTGGGCCAGTGCCACGCGATCGGTCTCGAGGTCGGCCTCGGCCCGCGCAAGACCCTGGCGCGACGCGTCGGCTCGCTGCTGGTGCTGGCCGATCAGGCCCTGGGCCTCAAGGCGCTCGCGTTCGTGTGCCTGCTGGTCGTGCATCACCTGATCGCGCGCCAGTTCGGCATCGCGCTTGGCTTCTTCGGCAAGGCGGACGCGCTCGATCAAGGCATCACGCGTTCCGTCGAGCGACGCGACCAGCGCCTCGGCTCCGGCCAATCGCGTGCGATGCTCGTGATAGAGATCGAAGGCAAGTGCGGACCGGATCGCGCGGCGGCGCGTGTCCAGTTCCTGGAAGCGTTTGGCCTTCTCAGCCTGACTGCGCACGATGCGCAGCCGGCGCTCGGTGCTCGCCAACTGCTCGCGGATCAGGATCAGGTTGCGCTCGGCGCTGTCGAGCTTGCGCTGCGCTTCGGCCTTGCGGGCGCGGAACTTCGCCACGCCGGCGGCTTCCTCGAGGATCGCTCGACGTTCCGCAGGGTTGGCCTCAAGCAGCGCAGCCACCTTGCCCTGCTCGATGATCGAGTAGGCATCGGTGCCGATCCCGGTGTCCATGAACAGCTCGCGGATGTCGCGCAGCCGGACCTTCTTGCCATTGATCAGGTACTCGCTGCGGCCATCGGAGTAGAGGCGACGTGTGACCTCCACCACATCATGGTCGACCGGCAGCGCGCGATGGACGACCAGACCGCGCCGGACCTGCGCGGAACCCTCAGCCTCGCTGTCGTCGGCCTCCTGATCATCCTCGACCGTGTCCATGGCCGGAGCGCTTGGCGCGACTTCAACGGAACGGTCCATCACTGGGTTGTCGAAGGTCAGCGTGACGCTCGCGCAGCCGAGTGGCTTGCGCGTGGCGCTGCCCGCGAAGATCACGTCGATCATGGCGGAGCCTCGAAGGCTCTTGGCGCTGCGCTCGCCGAGCACCCACTTGATGGCATCGACGACATTGCTCTTGCCGCAGCCGTTGGGCCCGACGATGCCGATGACCGGCGCGTCGAAGGTGAACTCCGTCGTGTCGGCGAAACTCTTGAAGCCGCTCAGGGTGAGCTTGGCAAGGCGCATCTTTCGGACCTCCTGTCATCGCGCGGACCCATCCATGGGACCGGCCGCTCACGGCACGCGACAACCACTTGCGTCAACGGGGCACAGTATCGCGGGAAGGGCGCTGGGAATCAACCGGGCTGCCCACCGACGAACGGTCGAGGTCCGTTCCGGAACCCGAGCCTGAGCGCTCCTTCGCCTCGGCAGCAAGGTCCTTCTCGTCCTCGGGCACCTCGAACTCGGGCCGATCGGCCTCGGCATCCTCCTCCTCGGTGCGCAGCAGTTCGGCCAGGATCCGGTCCTGCTCGACCTTGAAGTCGCCCTTGAAGTAGCCGTCCTTCCACAGGCGATGCAGCGTGCCGATGGCCTCGCTGTAACTCATGTTCAGGCCGGGCGATGGATACTCCGGCGAAGCACGGTGGCCCAGGAACCGCGCGAACTCGGCGAGCTCCGGTCGAACCTGCTCGCGCAGCACACCGCCATTGGGAGCCTGCCAGAAGACGTCCAGCAGCGGTTGGTCGTAATCGCCTCGGACCACGAGCCGCGATTCGAATTCGGTGAGCGTCATCGGCCGTACGACCTCGGCCTCGTCACCGAAGATCACCACGCGCGGCTGACCGCTCTGCGTGACGTAGATCATGGGCTTCTTGCTGCCGATGGTGTTCAGCAGGTACTTGCCGTTCACATCGACCTCACCGATCGACGCATCGCCACGCTTGAGCAGGGCATCGAACGCAGCGAGCCGGACGTCGATGTCCGTGTCATCGACCAGCGGCCGAAGCCCGATGTTCACGCGCGGGTTGCCCTCCATGTTGGCCAGGAGCTTGATGGCATCGATGCGCAGCGACGAGCCGCTGTCGTTGGCCATCTTCAGCAGATGCGGCACGACGACCGGGTCATTCAGGTAGGCACCAGCCTGCAGCCCGGCGAAACGCGGCTGTTCCTCGGCATACTCGTACAGCGACTGCACGGTCGGGATCGCCTTCTTGCCCAAGGCCTGCCACCGCAGGCTGGCGGCGGCAGCGGCACCCGGGTTGGCGATGAGCGCGCGCTTGACCTGCAGCGCCGTCGCCTCGATCGAGGCCATGTTGAGCGGCGTGTGCCGCACCAATTCCACGAAGTCGTTTGTGCGGCTGAAGTACGGGGGCGGGATGACCACGTCGACCGCTTCATCGCTGCGCCCACGTGCGGTGTCTTCGAGCTGCCCCGGCTCACGCGGAAATGCGCTGTTGATGGCGCTCGCGATCAATTTGGCGCGGGCGTGGCTCGGCGTGGCCAAGCGCAGTCGCAACACCATGTCGTCGGTGACGACGCCGCCATTGAGGACGCGCCCACTGAGTCGGTTCACAGTGTCCGTGCTCACGCCAACAGGATCGGCGAAGGGGTTGATGACCATGTCACCCATGCCGCGTGCGAGGATCCGTGGCTGCTTGCTCCCAAGCATCAACGGGCCCGGGCGAAGGTCAGTCAAGATGAGTCGGCCACCTTCGAGGCTCGTCGCACCGGTTCCCGGGGCGGCGAAGACGCGAAGGTCGAAGCGAGTTCCCCGGGGCGCAGCCGGAGGGATGATGCCCTCAACGACGACGATCGCCGTGTTCTCCTCACCGAGCAACCGATCCAGCTCGCTCGAATCGGGCGCCTTGCCATCGGCGCCCAGGCGCAGGCGCTGCAGATCCTTGAGGACCTGCGCGCGCACTTCCGTCGGCGCGATGCGGCTGCCCGTCCCGCGAAGGTCAAAGACCAGCCCGTAGCCGCGCACGACGGTCGGGGTGAAGCCAGTCACGATCGTCTCGGCCGCGATCGTGCCCCGCATGATGGGGTCGACGTCCATCGGGATGACGCGTCGGTCGGCGCGCGACTGCTTCGGCCGCTCGGGCGCATCCTCGACGAGCGACCCGGCACACGCAGCGAGCACGGCCACCAACGCGACCACGAGCGGTCGGCGGATCATCGACAAGACGTCAGGGGCGGAACAGGCCATCGTTGGGTGAGGCTGGAGGATAGCCGCCGGGACGGCCATGACGAACCGCCGCTCACCGACAGCCCGGTACCGACCCATGGCACAATGCCCACATGAGCACCTCAACTCCTCCAGCGTCCGGTTCTCAGCGTCGATCCTTGTTGATCAGCCTTGCGATTGTTGCGGCCCTAGCGATCGCTGCGGGCATGCTCCGGCCGGACTCTGCCGGCGAAGCCGTGGCGAGCACCCTCGCGGATGCGCCGGATCGCTGGCACTTCGCGAGGGGCCGCGAAGTCTGGACGCTTGCCGGCGCTGGCAACACCTGCGAAGGACGAACCTTCGAGTCGCCTGGTGGTCGCGCGACGTACGGAAGCGATGACCAAGGGCGCTTCATCTGCCGAGGCAGCATCGGCCCGGCGTCGGCGCCGAAGACATCATGGGATCAGGAGTTCCCGTCCATGGCTGCGGCGGGAGCCTTCTGGCAGGAGAAGATCGACGAGATCTGGTACGAGGTC
>SYIB01000286.1 GCA_005798965.1 Planctomycetia bacterium | reverse complement strand
TGCGGTCGCCTGCAGCGGTGTGCTTGTTGCCGCGGGTGCTCCGCAGCAGGGCGAGCGCCAGGGCGCCGTGTTCTCGTGGCGTCGCGTCGATGGTGCGTGGCAAGCCGGTCCTGTGCTCAGCGGTCCGACGGCGCAGGGTGCTCGCTTCGGCAACGGCGTGGCGATGGCTGCGGGTCGCGTGCTCGTGGCGCAGCAGGATTTCGCCACGCTGGCTTCGGGCGTGCGCGCTTATGAGTGGTCGCTCGGCGGTGCGCCCATCGAGGTTGGTCGCGTGAGCGTGGGCGAAAGCGTGGCCATCGTTCGCGATCTGGCGATCATCGGTGCGAGCGAATCAGTCGAATCGTCATCGATCACCGGTGCCGCACGCGTCTGGCGGTTCGGATCCGATTGCGACCAGAATGGCGTGGCCGATCGATGTCAGATTGCGCAGTCCGGTGGCGATATCAACGCCAACGGGATCCTCGATGCGTGCGAAGCGATCCTCGGTGACTTCGATGGGGATGGTCTCGTCAACGGCGCCGACCTCGGCGTGTTGCTTGGCGGATGGAGCACGGCTGTCGGTGACCTGAACGCCGACGGCACGACCGACGGTGCCGATCTGGGTGTGCTCCTGGGAAACTGGACTGGCTGAGCGACCCCGCGCGTAGCCTGCGCGCATGCTCTGCGCCATCACCCTGACCATGGCCGCATTCGCCGCGCAGGATGCGGCACCGGTCCCCGATGAGTCGAACGCCGCCACGTGGTACCGCCGTGCCAGTGAGCTGCGGTTCAGCGACGAGGACCAGCTCTTCATCCAGACCGAGCTCGCGGATCCATCGCAGTGGCGGACCTGGGACCCAGCGTGGCTCGACCGCGCCGGCAGGATGATGGAGTCGCTGCGCCCGGCGATCGATGCCCTGGCGCGAGGTGGCGCGGCGGATCGGTGCGACTTCGAACTTGATCGTTCCGCGGGCCTTGGCATGCTGTTGCCGCATCTGGCGCAGCAGCGTCAGTCTGCCCGGCTGCTTGGTGCGGCGGCGCAGTGGGCCATGAGTCGTGGCGATGCCCGTGAGGCCTTGCGGCTGATCACGTTGCAGACCGAGCTCGCGCGCGACCTCGCCGGTGACCGTGTGCTCGTCAGTTCTCTTGTGGGTTCGGGCATCACCATGCAGACTGCAGCGTGCACCGAAGACCTGATGGACCTTGGCCTGGTCACGCCGGCAGCCGCCGGCGAGTTGGCTGAGACCCTGGGCTCGATGAGCGATCCTGCCGCGCTCGGCTGCGCCGAGGCGATGCGCGGCGAGATGGAACTCATGCGCGCCAGCCTCAAGGATGCGGAGTCGGCGAAGGAGGCCCTTGCGTTGGCGGACCCCAAGACCCCCATCGAGATCGTCGATGATGAGGCCATCAAGCGCGAGCTCGAGGTGATGGATGGCTTCTATACCCGAGCCGCCGACGCATTCTCGGAGCCCGATCCGGCCAAGGGCCGGGCGATCCTCGACGGCCTGACTCGGGAACTTGAGGGGCTTCCCGACGGTTCGCTTGCACGCACGCTCATGCCATCCTGGGACGCGATGTGGGAGTCGATGCAGCGCAATCGGGCCGTGCTTCAGGAGATCGTCGAGCGGTTGCGCACCATCGCCGAGATCAAGGCCACGGCGAGTGATTTCGTCGACGCGATGATCTTCTACGCACAGGCGGGCCGTGCCGTGGCCGCGATCCCCGAGGACGACCAGATCGCGCTGGATCTGCTGCGATCCGTGGGCCACGCCGAGGATGTCAAGCGCGTGCTGCGGCCGCTTGATCAGCGCGCTCGCGTCGTGGACGGCGCGATGGAGCGTGGATGGGTCGCGGGCCGCTGCGATGTTGCCGGTCGCGAGCGCGGACGGCCGACCCTGGCGCTCGACCATGTCACGCTCGCGCGTGGCGCTGCCCGTGCCGTGCTGCTGCGCGCGCTGCACCAGCGGGACCAGGACCTGCCCTGTGTCGTGCAGGGTTGCGTGCGCATGGTCGTGCAGGCGCGCGACTCGAGATGTCTGGCCGGCTCGCTGCTCGCAAGCCTGTTGCTCGATGACCTCATCGAGTCGATGCGGGCGATCCTCGCGGATCCGCGCATGGATCGTGCGGCACGAACGGCGCTTGCCGATTCGCTGGCCGCGCTGCTCGATGGAGGCATGAAGCTGCCGAAGTCGCTGACGTGGGATGTGGATGCAATCGTGCGCCGCTGGGCACCGCCGAGGCAGGCACCCGAGCTTGCTGCGGCGCGCAAGGCGTCTGGCCAGCGACTCGGTGCCAACGGCGTGGCCTATGTCTTGGCCGTGATGAGCCCCACCGTCACGCGCGAAGCAGATCACCTGCCGACAGGTGAGCTGGTCGACGATGGCGGTGTGACGATCGAGCAGCTCGAGCAGCTGGCCCAAGAGCGCGATGCGGTCGGTGCCACGCCGTTCGTATCGGGCACCGAGGCCGCGACCGTGGAGACCACGCCACCCCTTGGCAGCATCACGCCGAAGGTGCCCATCGATCTCGAGGCGATGGCCGCATCGTGGAGCGAGCGGGTGCAAAAGTTGATCGACCAGGCGAGGGGCGAGTGAGCAGCCCATCGGCCCTCACCGGATGAACCGCAGTTCGCCGAAGTCCGGGATGAACGGCGTGCCGCCGGGCGACAGGCGCATCGGTGCCGGGAAGTAGACGCACCAGGCCTTGCCGATCATCAGGTCTTCTGGAACGATGAACGGACTGCTGTTGCCCAGTTGCACCGACACGAGCGGATGCGGCCGGCCCCAGAGCCGGCTGTCGCGGCTTGCGCCGGAGTTGTCGCCGAGCATCACGAACTCGCCATCACCGATCACCGGCGGCTGGTTCACATCGATGCCGAACCCCAGGCCCGGGATCGGCTCGCCGTTCATCGGGTACTGGTCGCCCGGATTCAGGAACGCCGGCCGGTAGTACAGGTCGCGGTCCACGCGGATGCGTCGCAGCGTCACGGGTCCGCCGCCGAACTCCCACGCGAGCGTGGTCTGGGTCGGCTTCTGCGCCGACGGGTTCTGCAGCACTTGGTCGATCGTGCGGCCGTTGTGGCTGGCGAGCAGCCGCTGCTGCGGATCCCACTCGTAGTCGAGCGTGAGCACGCTTTCACCGTCGATGAAGAGCTGCAAGCGTTGGTCGATGTGCCAGAACTCGAGCTCGAACGCACCATCAGGCAGCGCGATGGGCTCAGTCGCAGTGGCCTTCACCTCCCCACTCTCGCCGTGCACCACAGAGAGCGTGGCCTTGTTGCCAGAGACCTCGAACTTCATCACATGCGAACGCGTGCCGATCGACAGGCTCGTCGAGAACAGGCCACTCGAGGCGGGCGTGCAGTGCGCAGCCACGCGCAGATCGCCCACGGGGAAGAGCGGGATCTCGGGGCGCGTGGAGTTGTAGGCGTTCCAATCGTCGAGCGGGATGTCGGTCGAGACCCACTCGAGCCGCGCGGGACCGGTCGCGCCCCACACGAACGCGCGCGGATCGCTCGTGTCCCAGCCTTGGCCACGCAGTGGCGGGCCGCTCCATGAGCCACGCATGCGCTGGCGCATCGCGCTCGGATCGATCGGCGCGTAATCGCTGTTCCAGACCGACTGAAGCACGGCACGCTGCACGGACTCGGGCTTGCGCTGGATGCGCATGCCGGCCACGGGCGTGCCGGGATCACCAGTGAAGGCATCGCCGTCGGCCAGCGCGAAGCGCTCGCCGGGCATGCCGACCAATCGCTTGATGTAGTAGGTCGCATCGCCGACCGGATCGCACGGGTTCTTGAAGACGACCACGTCCCAGCGCTGCGGCTGCTGGATCGGCCAGAGGAACTTCGTGACCAGGATGCGGTCACCCACGCGCGCATCCTGTGCGAGACGGATGTTGCCCTCGCTCCGGGTGGGCACGGTGTGGCTGACCATCGGGTCGCCGATCGGGCGCTGGAAGTCGCGGCCCGCGCGCGCTGATTCGACCACCGGCGCCGCATCGGCCGGGTAGCTGTAGCCCGTGTCAGGGCTGCGCAGCCGAAGGTGCTCGCCCATCAGCGTGGGCGCCATGCTTCCGGTGGGGATCACGTAGCCCTCGATCACGAATCCACGGAAGGTCATCGCGAGCGCGAACGAGATCAGCAGCAGGCTGATGGTGTCGAGGGTCGTGGCCTTGCGGGGCTCGTGCTCCATGGGGTCGCGATGCTAGCGGCGGTCTCGCGGGCGTTTGCCATCGCCGGTCTTCCCGTCACCACCCTTGCCGCGCTGGCTCGGAGCGGGCGGCGCTGCAGGCGTTGCGGGCGCTTGATCGACCGGCATGAGTTCCTCGACCGGGACCGCGATGTCCTGGCCAGTGGCGTGCAACCGCACGAGCACGAGCTGCACGAGCGTTCGCGTTTCGACGACCGAGCCCACGCCCTCGCTGGTGCCGACCACCGTGCCACGCTTGGGGAGCTTCGCCGCGAGTTCCGCGTAGGTCTGGTCCTCGTAGCGCAGGCAGCACATGAGCCGTCCGCATCGACCTGAGATCTT
>SYIB01000033.1 GCA_005798965.1 Planctomycetia bacterium | reverse complement strand
CTGGCGCGCAAACATGTAGACGGCCAGCACGTCAGCCTGCCGGCGCCGCAGGTGGTCCAGCCAGCTCGTGTACTCGACGTACATGGCGTCCAAGAGACCCCGATAGCGCGCCGTGACGGCTCGGTCGAGGTCGCTGCGGACGATGTAGAAACGGCTTGGGTGCACGGTCCCCTCGGTCCGGTCCCACCACGACGCCTGCGGCACGACCTGCGCAGGTACCGACGGATCGGACGCGAAAGCGCGGCCCGGAAGCACCAAAGCGATGCACACCACCATGATCAGGAACCAACTCGTTCGCACGAGGCAAAGCGTAATGGGACGCACGTCCGGACCGGGCCCGTCAACCGATATAGTGCGGACTTCCCCCACGGAACGCCCATGAAGACCCTGCTCACCGCCGCTCTCTCCGCTGCCCTCGCGGCCGCCCTCGCCAGCCCTGTCGTGGCCCAGACCCCGACCGCCAAGGAGATGCGCGAGCGCCTCGAGAAGAGCCTGGTGCTCGGCCCCACCGCCATCGAGCAGATGGGCGTGCGTCACCTGTGGCAGCAGCGCCTCACGATGACCGACGGCGCCACCGCCCTGCGCGGGTGGATGCGCGGCGACAGCGCCTTCGTGCTTGACTCGCGCGGCGGCCTGAGCCGTCTGTCGCTCCAGGATGGTTCGGTGATCTGGCGCAGCGAGGTCCTCGGGCCGCAGGACCGGGTGCTCGGCATCCACCGCGCGCGCCTCGATGGCCGCGACCGCGTCTTCGCGGTCGTCGACAGCGAATTCCTGCAGTTCGACGGCACGACCGGTGCACTCATCAACCGCAAGCCGTCGAAGGAGTACCTGAGCGCCGACTGTGCGGTCGCATGGCCGTACCTGATCTTCGCCAGTGCATCGGGCCGGCTCGTGTGGTTTCATGCGCTGCTGGGCGTGAACCATCATCAGGGCCTCGTCAATGGCGCGATCCGCGGCACACCGCAGGTCGTCGGCAACGAGGTCGTTGCTGCCGGCACCAGCGGCGAAGTCGCGGGCTTCATCAAGGACGACGCGCGCATGCTCTGGCGCCGCAACATCGGGCCGGTCTTCGGACGGCTGGCCGAGGACAACGCAGGCGTCTATGCGGCCAGCACCGATCAGTCGGTCTACTGCCTCGACCGCCAGAGCGGCACGACCCGATGGAAGTACTTCACCGAGAGCCCGATCACCGGTGACCTCACGCTCTTCGGCGACTCACTGCTGGTGCAGGTGCCGTCAGAAGGTCTCGTCTGCCTGGCGACCGACTCAAGGGGCAACATGGACGGCGTGCGGCGCTGGGCCACTGAGGCCCCCGGCACCATCGCCGGTGCGCTGGGCCCGAACATCGTCGTCGTGGATGGTGCGGCGCGAACCGTGCGCGTGCTCGAGCTCTCGCGCGGCGGCCTTGTGGCGACCGTGCCGATGGGTGCAGCCAACGACCTCACGATCGGCACTGGCACAAGCGGCAAGGTGCTCGTCGTCGCTTCCGACGGTCGCGTGCAGCTGCTCGAACCGCTGGGCGCAACGCCCAAGCCCTCAAGCCTCAAGATCATCCCGGCATCGAAGCCCTCGGCCGAGCCCGCCGAAGAAGGCAGCCCTGACGCGGGCGGCGATGAGCCCACCGCTGAAGACGCCGCCGCCGGTGAACCCTGAACCGAAGGATCACAGACCATGGCCAGCCTTGCTCCCATCGACGCCCCAGTCGTCGACCATGTCCGCGTCACCCGTGCACTCCTGAGCGTCAGCGACAAGCGGGACGTGGTTCCGTTCGCCAAGGCGCTTGCCGCGCGCGGCGTCGAGCTCGTGTCCACCGGTGGAACTGCTGCGGCACTCGTCGCGGCCGGCCTGAAGGTTCGCTCGATCGATGACCTGACTGGCTTCCCGGAAATGCTCGATGGCCGCGTGAAGACGCTGCACCCCCGCGTGCACGGGGGTCTGCTCGGCGTACGTACCAATCCCGCGCACGCGGCGAGCATGGCCGAGCACGGCATCGAGCCGATCGACTTGGTCTGCGTGAACCTCTACCCCTTCGAGGCGACCGTGCGCCGCCCGGGCTGCACGGACCGCTAGGCGATCGAGAACATCGACATCGGCGGGCCGAGCATGCTGCGCAGTGCGGCGAAGAACCACGGCTTCGTGGCGGTCGTCACCGACCCATCGCAGTACGACGCGGTCGCCAACGAACTCGCGGCGCACGACGGCTGCACCACGCTTGGCCTGCGGAGCACGCTGGCCCGCGAGGCGTTCCGTGCGACGGCCGCCTACGACACCGCGATCAGCGCTTGGTTCGGGCGCACGCAGAACACCGACTTCCCGCCGGTCCTCGAGGGGCGCTGGGTCCGGTGCGAGGAGCTTCGCTACGGCGAGAACCCGCATCAGCGCGCCGCGGTCTACCGCGATCCCGATCCGCGCGAGGCCAGCGTGGTCGGTGCGCCGCTCTTGCATGGCAAGCCGCTCTCGTACAACAACCTGCTCGATGCGGCGGCGGCGCTTGAGTTGGTTCGTGATCTCTACGACATCGATCAGGGGGCGCACGCCTGCGCCGTGATCAAGCACACCAATCCCTGCGGGTCCTCGATCGCAGGCTCCGCGCGCGAGGCGTTCGATCGCGCCTATGGCGGCGATCCGATCGCAGCGTTCGGGGGCATCGTGGCCTTCAGCCGCCGTGTGGATGCCGCAACTGCCACGCTGATGGCCGAGGGGGAACGATTCCTCGAGGTCGTCGTTGCCGAGGGTTTCGACGACGAGGCCGTGAGGATCCTTGGCGAACGCTGGAAGAACGTGCGACTGCTGCCGGTCGGTGCGACGCGCCACGCGCTGGCAGGCGCCATGACGCTCCGCAGCGTGCCCGGCGGCCTGCTCGTGCAGGAACGCGATTCGAAGCCGATTGCCCCAGCGGCCTTCACGCATGCAGCGGGGCCTGTACCTGACGCAGTGAT
>SYIB01000285.1 GCA_005798965.1 Planctomycetia bacterium | reverse complement strand
GATCGTGGCGCGACGCTACGACGTGGCCGGCGCGTCTGGCGTGCTGGGCATCACGATGAGCCAGCTCAGCCGGCTCGTGCGCCATCACAAGCACGCCTTCGGCATGCTGAACGACGGCCGCAAGGCGGTCGGGCTCGCGCCCTTGCGCAGCTAGCGCGCGCACGCGCACTGGCTCAGGGCCGCTGGGTGGTCGATCGATCACCACGGCATGTCGGGGCATTTCGGTGCCGCTGCCCTTGCCAGCCTCCAACGAGGATCCACGGATGACGACCCGCGCCTAGGCAGCACACTCCCCCGTCACGCCGCTGGCCCCGCACGCGATCACGCGCCGCGAGCCCACTGCGACCGATGTCGAGATCGACATGCAGTCGCTGAAGGCGTGAGGGACGCGAACGGTTCCCCTACACTCGCCGCGTGCCTGATCCACTGATGGCCATTGCCGCCGGTGCGCTCGTGGGCGCCTTCGTCGGGCTCACCGGCGTGGGCGGCGGCGCCATCATGACGCCGATCCTGGTGCTGGGCTTCGGCATCGATCCCGTGGTCGCGATCGCGACGGACCTGCTCTTCGCCTCGGTCGTCAAGATCGCCGCCGGCACCATTCATTTCCGCGGCCAGCATGTCGACATGCAGGTCGTGCGCCGGCTCTGGCTCGGCAGCATTCCGGCGTGCATCGTGGTGGGCTCGGTCCTGGCGATCAAGGTCGAGCCCGAGCAGAAGCTCCTCGTGGTGCGCGCCATGGGAGCGTTGATCCTGGTGTCGGGCCTCTCGATGCTCTTCGGCCACTTGGTGCAGAAGCTCAGCACCGCCAAGCGGCTGTCCGCCCCCGAGCGCTTCAAGAAGCCTCAGGCTGCGCTGACCGTCGCCGCCGGGGTGCTGCTCGGCTCCGTCATCGCCGCGACCTCGATCGGTGCCGGCGCGATCGGCGCAGTGCTCTTGCGGGCGCTCTATCCCCTGCGCATGACGCCGATCCGGCTCGTGGCGACCGACACCGTCTTTGCAATTCCCGTGGCGCTCGTCGCGGGCGGTTCGTTCGCCGTGCAGGGACGCACCGACTGGTCGCTGCTGGGCCTGCTGCTCGTGGGCGCGCTGCCCCTTGCGATCGTCTGCAGCATGCTTGCGGCACGACTCGATGCGCGCTGGCTCAAGGCGATCGTGGGCCTCACGCTGCTGGGCATCGCGATCAAGATGCTGACGGCCTGAGCGCTGCGGCCCCGCTAGGCTTGGCGCCATGCCCACGACCGAACGGCTGCGAGCGCTGATCGCCAAGGAACTGCCTTCACTCGTTGCGCTGCGCCGCGACCTGCACGCGCACCCCGAGATCGCTTTCGAGGAGCGACGGACGAGCGAGGTCGTGCAGCGTGAACTGACCGCTGCCGGCATCGACCACCGCGGCGGCTTGGCACGAGGCACCGGCGTGCTCGCACACATCGCCGCCGTGGGCGATCGAGCCACCGCACTGCGCGCCGACATGGATGCGCTCCCGATCACGGAAGCCACCGGCGCAGCGTGGTCAAGCACGATTCCGGGGCGCATGCACGCATGCGGCCATGACGGCCACACCACGATCCTCGTGGGCGCTGCCCGCGTGCTTGCTGCGCTCGGCCGCGACGGTCGGCTGCCCCATCCGATCACGCTGGTCTTCCAGCCGGCCGAGGAAGGCGGTGGAGGCGGCCGTCACATGATCGAGAGCGGTGCCCTCGATGGCTCGCTGCTTGGGCCACCGGTCGAGCGCATCATGGGCCTGCACTGCTGGCCGTGGCTCGAGACCGGCGCAGTCGCCCTGCGCGCCGGGCCTGTCATGGCCAGTGCCGACGAAGTCAAGATCGCCGTGCACGGCACCGGCTCGCACGCGGCGATGCCCCACACCGGCCGCGACGCCGTGCTTGCGGCGGGTGCGATCGTGGTGGCCCTCCAGCAGATCGTGTCGCGCACGCTCGATCCGCTCGATGCAGCCGTCGTGGGCATCAGCTCGATCCATGGTGGAACGGCGGGCAACGTGATGCCGGAGCGCGTCGATCTGCTCGGCACGATGCGCACGCTGAGGGAATCGACCCGCACCGAGGTCAAGGAGCGCATCGAGCGGGTCGCCACGAATGTTGCGCTTGCGCATGGTTGCACGGCCACCGTGGCGTTCCGCGATGGCTACCCGGTCACCGTGAATGACGAGGCACTGACTGAAGTCGCCGGCCGCCAGCTCGCGCGGGCAGTCGGCAGTGCGAACACCCACACCATGCCTGCACCCGTCATGGGCGCGGAGGACTTCAGTTACTACGGACAGCGCGTCCCAGCCTGCTACATCGTGCTTGGCACCGGCCGAGAGGGAGGACCGGTGCATCCCTTGCACTCGCCGCACTTCGACTTCAACGACGAAGCGATCGCGACAGGCGTGATGGCCATGTGCTCCATGGCGCTTGCGACAACCCGCTGAATCCGCGCGCACACGGCAGTGGTCAGAGCGTGCCCAGGCGAGGGATCAGCCCGTCCACGCACTCAGCAACATGCCAAGGTCGGCGCCATTCACCGTACCGTTCTGGTCGATGTCGGCAGCGGCATTGGCCGTGCCCCATGCAGCGAGCAGTAGCCCGAGGTCACCGCCATCCACGCGGCCATCCACGTCGATGTCGCTGCGGTTCACCGTGCCGCCACGAGTCAGCGCCGGTGCCGGGATCACGGCCTTCGCCGCACCTGGCCCCTGCCAACGCAGGATCATGCCGGCGCCGCCGCCGTTCTCGAAGAAGGCCAGCCGCACCGGGTGCTTGCCGGCTGCGAGCGCGATCGTTCCCGACCGCTCGACCATGCCGTGCAGCCCATCGTTGTCGGCCAGCACCTGATCGCCGATCCACAGCCGCGACCCGTCATCGCTCTCGATGAACAGCGTCCACTCGCCCGACGTGGGCACGTTGATCCAGCCGGTCCACACTGCACCGACGGTGTCGGCGCGCTGGCTGTCGGCAAAGTTGCCGCTGGTCGAGCCGTAGTTGACCTGGCTGGAGAAGAATGTTCGGTACGGCGTGAGCTGCGTGAAGTCAGGCAGCGCCGACGGCGGCGCGGCGCTCAGGTCGTGGTAGTCGACCAGCAGCCCGGAAACATCGCCCTCGACCAGCGTCGCGGCGCGCACCGGCTTCACCTGCACGCGGATCTCGCCGGTCGCGGTGGCGCCCGAGGCCTCTTCGATCACGTAGGCGATCAGGTCGTCGCCCAAGCTGCCTGCGGGCGCGGTGTAGCGCAGGACCGAACCAGTCGTGCCGACGCGTTCAACCACACCACCGAGCGCAGTGGTCGGCGCATAGAACCGCAGCGAGATCGACTCGCAGTTGATCGGGATGTCATTGGTCAGCGGGTCGAAGGTCACCGGCTGGCCTGGCAGCCCGATGATCGCATCGGTCATCGTCTGCGGCGGGCGCGACGAGCCCTCCTCGACGCATCCGTTTCCGTCGAGGTGCGCATGCATGGCGCTGATGCACACTGGGTGCATCTCCATGCGTACGTTCGAGAGCCCACCCGGACAGATGTGGCAGTAGCTCATGATCGTGCCCAGATCCTGGTCGGCCACGGCGCAGTCCTGCGGATTCGAGCCGCAGCCATCGACCGGGGGGCTGAAGTTGTGCGTATGGGTCGTGCCGAAGTTGTGGCCGATCTCGTGCGCCACGACCATGATGTCCCAGTTCGCGTCCGAGTTGTTGATGATCGGGTACGGGAACGATCCGCCGAGGTTGGCGCTGAGTGCGAAGCCGTAGTCGGGATTGCAGACCACGCTCAGCCAAGCGACACCGCCGCCGAGTCCGCGACCAGAGAGGAAGTGCGCGAGTTCACGCGGCTGCGCGCCCATGTTCGAAGCCCAGTAGTCGCGGAAGAAACCCAGTTCGGCACCGGTCGATGTGGCGGACCACGGGTCATTGGGTGTGCTCCACAGACGCAGGTAATTCACGCCGATGCGCGTGTTGAGCGCCGTCACGTAGAGCTCGTTCATGGCACCCATGAGGACCGCTGTGTACGCGGTGGCCGCGGGGGTGCTGCCGCCGAAGAGCGACTGCAGGTACTCGTGATCGGTCTCGATGGCGATGCGCACCTGGCGACACGGCGACCCGGCGAGCGAACCATCCGCAGGTGTGGTCACAGGGGGCTTTGCACCGGGCACGGTCAGTTCCGAGCACGTGAAGGTCGGGGTGGGCACGAGGCCCGGCGGCAGCGCGCCGAGGTCGTAGAAGAGGGTCGGCAGGTTCGAGCCGAAGTCACCGCTGGACAGAATGAAGGTCCGGCCCTGCGCGAGCACGTAGCCGTAGTGTCCAAACTCGCTGATGGCGATGTACGCGCGCGAACCGGGTTCACCATCGACCGATCCCATGAAGCAATCGACCGAGGGGGCTTCGATGACCGCCTCGTTCTTCAACCCTTGGGCGTCGACGATGGTGGCATCGTCGGTGAAGGGTTTCACCCGAGTCAGGGTCAGATCGACGTTGCGACCGGGCGCGATCGGCACGCCCTGCCAGCGCTGCACATCGTTGGTTCGCGTGGCCCCCCACGCCGCTGCATCGATCCGCACCACCGAGGCGGCTTGGGCGAGCGCCGGGGCGAGTTCCACATCCTCCCGCACGATTGGGCTCGGGACGGGCTGGCCGATCCAAGGTGTCACCTGTCCGAGAACCAAGGCAGCGAGGGTCGTGGAAAGCGGCATGG
>SYIB01000032.1 GCA_005798965.1 Planctomycetia bacterium | reverse complement strand
TGCCGCTGCCGCTCGCGCCCATGATGCCGTAGAAGCCGGGTCCCTCGATCTGCAGGTCGACGCCGCGCAAAGCCTGCACCGCGCGCCGACCTTGACGGTAGCTCTTGACCACGCGCGACAGCGAGATCCCCACCGAGCCCGTGCTCGGGGCGGGGGACTGCGCCGCCGCTGCGGTGGCTTCAGCCGACGGGGTGCTTGGCGTCATAGGTGGCGCTGTCCATCAGTCGTTCCAGCGCCGACGCGTCGGATACCTTGATCTTCACGAGCCAGCCCTTGCCGAAGGGATCGGAGTTCAGGAGCGACGGATCGCTCGTGGCGGCCGCGTTGACCTCGACGATCGTGCCAGCGAGTGCCGAGTAGATGTCACTGGTCGTCTTGACCGACTCGACTTCGCCGAGGCTTGCACCGCTCGACACGGCCGTGCCTGCGGGCTTCATGCCGACGTAGGTGATGTCGGTCAGTTCGTTGGCCGCAAACTGCGTGATGCCCACCGTGACGGTGTCGCCATCGGCGCGGAACCATTCGTGCGAGTCGGTATAGCGGCAAATCGATGGGCTGGACATGATGGCTCCTGAATCTCCTTGGGAAGTGGGTTCAAGCATAGCGCGGCACCTTGCTAGACTCCGGCCGGGATCCACGAGCCGTGCACGTCCAGACCATCCTCACCATCAACGCCGCCTGCATCGCGCCGGGAAAGGTCCAGAAAGGCCCGGTTCCCACCGATCTTTCGGATGTTCCACGCTTCGCGGCGGAGTTCCTTGGCCTGCGCGGCATGAACCTTCCTGCGGCGTTGCTGCGCGGCAAGACCCGAACCGACCTCGAAAGGCTCCGGGACCGCGCCGACAAGGTCGGCTGCCCGATCCTGGTGCTTGTAGATGACCTTCCCCTGGATTTCCTTCGCGATACCGCTGCATGTGGTGATCGGCTCTTCGCCTTCGCCGGTGCAGCGCAGTCGCTTGGCTGCAATTCGGTTGGCATGACCCCGACCGGGATCGGCTCGATCGATCTGCTCGAGCGCTACGGAAAGGCCATCAAGCAGTCCATGCAGCGCATCGAGCGCATGGATGTCAACACCCTGCTGCGCCCCTCGGACCCGGTCCTTGCCGATGCTGCGAACTACGCGGAACTCATCAAGAAGGTGGGCGGTTTCCGCATCGGTGCGCTCCCGAGCTTCGCCTACGCCCATGGTTCCGGCGACCTGCAGGGCGCGCTGCGTCGCGTGGCGCCCTATGCGAGCGCCGCGATCGAGGCCACCGTCAAGACCTTCACGCGCGCCGGGACCCACAAGGAGTGGGATCTCGCCGACGCGATCAGCGCGATCCAGTCGGTGGGTTACGGCAACACCCTCTGCATCGACTATGTGGGCACCGCCGATCCGGTCGCACCGATCGAGAAGGCTGTTGCGCTCATCACCGAACTCCTCGCCGAGAAGCATGCCGACGACGAGGAGGATGATCCCGTCGCAGCCGTCGGAGGCGACGAGGAATGATCGACGGGGTCGTCATCACGATCGACGGCCCGGCCGGCACCGGCAAGAGTTCGGTCGCCTCCATGCTCGCCGGCCGGCTCGGCCTGGACATGCTCGACACCGGCGCGATGTACCGCGCACTCACGCTGCAGGTGCTCTCGCATGGCGTGTCCACGCAGGATCCCGATGCGGTCGACCGTGTCACCCATCAGTGCGTCGTTGACTTTGATTTCGCGGTCAATCCGCCTCGGGTCCTGCTCGATGGCCGCGATGTCAGCACGGCGATCCGCTCGCAAGTCGTCACCGAGCATGTCTCGCATGTTGCGGCGCACCGATCGGTGCGCGAGCGCCTCGTGCTGGCCCAGCGACGCATCGCCACCGCCCACCCATGGCTCGTGACGGAGGGCCGCGACCAGGGCAGCGTCGTCTTCCCGCAAGCCCCGGTGCGCATCTACCTCGATGCGCGCCCCGAGGTGCGCGCGCGTCGCCGCTGCGAGCAGTTGGCCGCCAGCGGCGAGCGCATCGATGAGGCAGCGATCCTCGCTGCGATCGTCCGCCGCGATGCACTCGATGCCGGCCGGGCCACCGGCCCGTTGCGATGTCCTGAAGGCGCCAAGGTGGTCGACACCAGCGACATCACGCAGGATCAGGTGGTCGAGCGCCTCGAGTCCATCGTGCGCGCCATGGTCGGCCACACCCTCCAGCAGCGGCACGCCCAGGGGGCGGCTCCGTGCGCCTGACGCAGTTTGCCCGGCGCTGCCCGGGCCGCGGCGTGGTGCAGTCGATGTGGTTCGACCTCGTCACGCTCACCGTCGAGGCGTTCTTCCTCCTCGTCCATCGCCGGCTCTACCTCGGCCGGCCGAACGTGCCGCCCACGGGCGCGTTCCTGGCGGTCTGCAACCACTGCAGCTACTACGACCCGCCGGTCTGCGGCACCTTCCTCGCCGAGCGGCCGTTCTCGCCCATTGGCCGTGCGTCGCTCTTCGTGGGCCCGTTCGGCTGGCTGATCCGCAGCCTCGGCACGATCCCGATCAATCGGGATGGCGCCGATGCTGCGGCCATGCGTGCGGGAATCGACGAGCTCAAGGCCGGTCGCGTGGTGCTCGTCTTCCCCGAGGGCACGCGCTCCGAGGATGGCGAGCTCAAGGAATTCAAGCGCGGCGTGTCGATCATGATCCGCAAGGCCGCGGTACCGATCGTCCCGATGGCGATCGAAGGCACATTCAAGGCCTGGCCCAAGGGGCAGCTCCTGCCGCGGCCCTTCCGACGCATTGGTTGCCTCGCAGGGCCGGTGATTCCCGCCAATGAGGTCGCCGAACTCTTCAAGGATCCCTCGGCGGGCATGCTCGAGTTGCAGCGTCGGATCGGCGCGCTCCATCAGGAGCTCCGCGCACACATGGGGCGTACCGGGGCATGAGCAACGCCCAACTGTCGCCTCACGATGCCGCGCAATCGATCGCGCTGCGCCTGCGCGACGCGGGGCACGTCGCGTACTTCGCTGGTGGCTGCGTGCGCGACCAGCTCTTGGGCCTCGAGCCGGTGGACTTCGATGTCGCCACGAGTGCGAAGCCCGAGGAGATCACGGCGCTCTTCAAGGGCGCCAAGGGCGTGGGTGAGTCGTTCGGCGTCATGCTCGTGCGTA
>SYIB01000284.1 GCA_005798965.1 Planctomycetia bacterium | reverse complement strand
GGATCAAGCGTTTCGAACGGCGAGGGACCGCCCGACTGGAAGAGGTAGATGACGCGCTTGGCCCGCGGCGCGAACGACGGTCCCTGCGGCGCCGGTGCGGTGGCCAGCACATCGCCCATCGCGAGCGCACCCAGGCCGAGCGCCGACGCACCAAGGAAATGCCGGCGCGAGGCGCGCATCAGGTCGTCATAGCTCGGTGGTCGGTGGCTCATGGTCATCGCACCATCACGAAGGCATCACTGGCCATCACGGTTGACGCGGCCAGAACGAGCGCCGCTTGTTCGGGATCATCGCTGCCTGAGACCGCACGTACCGCCACGAGGTCCGTGGCGAACGCCTCGGCCTGGCTCGCCACCAGCACGGTGAGCGGCGCGAGCTCATCGTCGTGCGGGGCGCGCCCGGCCAGCAACCGGAAGACGCGCGCGATCCGCTCGGTGCGTGTCGTGGCATCGCGCATGGCCCGCACTGCAATCGCCTGGGCGCACTCGACGAAGATCGGATCATTGAGCAGCGCCATCGCCTGCATGGGCGTGGTCGTACTCGATCGGCGAGGTTGGCATGCTTCGCGGGTACCGGTATCGAAGGTCAGCATGCTCGGTGGCGGCACGGTGCGCTTGCGGAAGGTGTAGAGGCTGCGTCGGTGCGCACCTTCGCCGGTGTCGGGCTGGTAGCCATCGGATTGGCCGGCTTGGGCGGCGATCCCCGGCTGCTGGTACGGCCGCACGCTCGGGCCGCCGAGTCGCTCGACGAGCAGCCCCGCAGCCAGGAGCGCACTGTCACGCGCTTGCTCCGCACTCACGCGCACGCTCGGGCCGCGGGCCAGCAGCGCGTTGCCGGGATCCTGCGAGCGCACCGCTGCCGGAACCGAACTCGACTGGCGGAACGTGGCGCTGAGCGCGATGCGACGGAGCATCGCCTTGCGATCCCAGGCATCGGGTCCATGCACGAAGTCATGGGCGAGCAGGTCGAGCACCATGGGATGGGCCGGCGCGCTGCCTTGCGTGCCGAAGTTCTCGAGCGTCTCCACGAGCCCAGCGCCGAAGCACTGCGCCCAGAGGCGATTCACCTCGACGCGGGCGAGCAACGGATGCCGCGGATCGACGAGCCACGCTGCAAGATCTGCACGGGTGGCTCCTGCACTGGCTGCGAAGGGCAGTACAGCCGTGATCGCGGCCGGCTGCACAGGGCGGGTCGGATCCGGCTGGTCGTACGCCCCGCGCGTGAGCACCATCGTGGCGCGTGCATAGGGTGAATCCTGCATGCATGGCATGCGTGGGATCGCATCGAGGTGCGCATCAAGGGCCGCGCGTGCAGAGCGTGCTGCATCGCGCTGCACCCCGGTCCGGTCCCAGGCCATGTGCAGTGCGCGCTCCGCATCGGTGGGCTCTCGATCTGCCAGCACCGCAACCTCGGCATCGGTGAGCGCCTGGCGCCAGAACCGCAGCTCATCGACGGTTCCCCCTCGGAATCCTGCATCGCGCGAGCGCGAGCCGACCTCGATCGGGGCGGCAGCGATCGGACCATCAAGGTGATCACGCACGACCTCGGTCGCGGCGCGAGCACCATCGATCCAGATCGACAGACCCGCGGCACGGCCCAGTCCATCCCACGCCACGGTGACCAACGACCAGCGACCCATGGGAAGCTCATCCACCATGCGGATGCTCGCCGCACTGCCAGGCCACAGGTGCAGGACGCTCCAGCGAAGCCGTCCATCCTCGAGCATCAGCTCGATGCCGGAGCCATCCGCATCATTGGTGTAGAAGCCGCTCGTGTGCAGGATCGTGGCGCGCGCGGACCGCTCGCCGGGACGCATCCACAGCGCGATCGTGATCGGATCATGCCGTGACAAGCCACCGGTCCCCTGCAGCGCCACGCCACCATCGCCATCACAGGCAAGCGCCTGGCCCACCTGACCCGCCGTGAGTGCGGCCGTGCCGAGCTGCTCGCCTCGGCCGCGATCCGTCGTGGCGGGCTTCGATGGATCGATCGCGTTGGGGCTTTGTCCGTCGATGAGGGTGTCGAAGGACCAGTGGCCGATGGGCATGGGCGGGTTGATGGAGTTCGCGATCGCCCCAACCACGCCACCCGCCGCCTGGTCAATCGCTGCGGCGTGCGCGGGCGCGACAGTTGCATCGGCTGTGCTCGCGTCGAAGGCAGCGGACCACTCGGCATGGGTGGCTCTGGCCGCTGCTTCGAGCGTGGCTGTCGTGGCCTCCTGTTCGGGCGTGGCCAGACGCACGGTCGGCGGTGGCTGGAAACCACCATGGGCGTACGACTTCATGCCGTTCTCATCAATGCGGCCGAACATCGCCGCGAGCCCGTAGAACTCCTCGGTCGGGATCGGGTCGTACTTGTGGTCGTGGCAGCGCGCGCACTCGAGCGTCAGGCCCAGGAAGGTCGCGCCGAAGGTGCTCACGCGGTCGGCGATGCCCTCTTGCCTGAACTCCTCGGCGATCGAGCCACCTTCTTCGGTCATGCGGTGCAATCGATGGAAGGCCGTGGCCACGCGGGTCTGTGTGGTGGCATCAGGCTGAAGATCACCCGCGATGATCGCGCGCACAAACCGGTCGTAGGGATCATTGCGATGCAGGGAGTGCAGCAGCCAGTCGCGCCACGGCCAGGTGAATGCGTCGGCATCAGACTGGTAGCCGTGGGTATCGGCGCACCGCGCGAGATCGAGCCACGTTGTGGCCATGTGCTCCGCAGCGCGCTGACCCGCGAGCATCGCATCGATGCGGCGCTCATAGGCACCGGGCGCCTGATCGGCGATGAACGCGTCGATCTC
>SYIB01000283.1 GCA_005798965.1 Planctomycetia bacterium | reverse complement strand
GGGCGGTCGACGGCAGAGAAATGGTCCGACAGCAGGATGCCCACGAAGAGCAGCAGCCCGAATCCAAGGACCAACGCCAACTTGTGTTCACGGTTCATCGCAGCATCCATGCCCTGAGGGCTTTCGACCCAGCCACACGGCCTCTGCATCCTTGCATCGGCCCGATTCTCCAACGATGTCCTGACTCAACCACCCTTCGGCTCGGTCAACGGGCCAGCCTGATGGCCCGCAACTTCGCCGACCGGGCCCGGGGATTCTCGCCCACCTCGGCGGGCGATGCCTCCACGGGCTTGCGGGTGAGGGACTCTGCCCAACCCGCTTCGACCATCTGGGCGAAGGCTCGCTTGACGATCCGGTCCTCCAGGCTGTGGAAGGACATGATGGCCACCCGAGCGCCCGCCGCAAGCCACGAGGGTGAGCCCGAGGCGGCAGCGAGCGCGGCATCGCGCACGGCCGCCACGAGTCCTTCGAGTGCTCCGAGCTCGTCATTGACGGCGATCCGGAGCGCCATGAAGGTCCGTGTGGCTGGATGCAACCGGCTCACCGCGGCCCGGGCGCCGTAGGACTCCCGTACCAGGCTTGCAAGCTGACCCGTGGTGGATATCGGCACGCGGGCGCGAGTCTGTGCAATGTTCCTGGCGATGCGTCGCGCGAACGGATCCTCGCCGTAGTGGAAGATGATGTCCGCCAGTTCGCGCTCGTCCAAGCGGGCCACGAGCTGGGCCGCAGTCTCTCCACGCGTGGGGTCCAGGCGCATGTCGAGAGGTCCATCGTGGGAGAAGGCCAGCCCGCGTGCAGGATCGTCGACCTGGGTCGAGGCGAAGCCGAGGTCAGCCAGGACCGCGTTCGCTGGTGGCGTGCCCGACGGGATCATGAGTCCCACCGAACGAAAGTTGGCATGGACCGATTGGATGCGCGGCGCGGCAGGCATGACCGACGCTCGCACGCCCGCATATTCGAGGTTCGTGGGGTCGCTGTCGAAAAGCGTCAGCAGACCCGCGGCCCCCACCGACGCACCGAGCGCCACCGCGTGGCCACCTCGGCCAGCGGTGAGGTCGATCACGCTCTCGCCGGACGTGGGGGCAAGCAGTTCGACGATCTCACGCAGCAGCACCGGGCGATGGCCGTGCGGATCTGGGACCACGGAAGGGTGGGTAGCGGCGCGGTCGCCACGCAAACCCGGGTTCGACGTCATGCCTTGGCCGGATCGACGGGCTTGGCGATCTCGGTGGCTTCACCCGGCACCGCCTCAGCCGCGGCGTCCGCGCGAGGCGCCACCTGCCAGCGCTCGAGCAGGGCCGACTTGAGCGCCACGCAGATCAGCCCCGCAAAGAGGACGAAGGCGATGCTGTAGACCACCAGGACCCGCGGGCGCTCGAAGAGTTGGAGTGCAGCGAGGCCGACCCCAAGGAGCGTGAACGCTGCAGTGACGCCGTACAGCAGGATGACCGCCTTGCGCACGGAGCCGGTCAGGCGCTTGGCTTGGTGATGGATGTGGTTGGCATCCGCGGCCGACATGGGAAGACCCGCCAACTTCCGGCGAATGATGGCCAGCAGCGTGTCCATGATCGGCAGCGCAAAGATGATCAGACCGGCGAAGAAGAGGCTGATGCTGTCTTCCTGCGCCTGCATCATGATGCAGACCGCAAGCAAGTAACCGATGAGCAGGCTGCCGCAGTCACCCAAAAAGATGACCGCCGGATTGAAGTTCCATGGCAGGAAACCCACGAGGGCACCGAGCAGGGCGAGTGCAAGGACGACCCGCGCGGCAACGAACTGTCCTTGCTCGACGCCGACCGGGAGCGTTGCCGCAAGCAAGAGGCCAACCGCCAGGAAACCGACCGCCATGATCGAGCTCGTGCCGGTCAACAAGCCATCAAGACCATCAATCAGATTCGCGGCATTGCAGGCACCCAGAATCATGCCCGCCACAAGGACGATGCCGACCCAGTAATAGACGGCGTCCTCGGTCACGATGCCGGCGGTCGATCCGGCGAGCCACTCGCCCACGCCACCATGAATGATTGGATAAAGCAAGCCACGAGCGATCGGCGTGCCGAAGGCATTGTCAGGTGAGTAGCAGAGGAGCGCCGCAGCAACGAGCTGGCCGGCGATCTTGCCCCAAGGGTGCATCGAATCGAGGTCATCGAGGAACCCAACGAACGCGATGGCGGTCATGCCTGCGAGGATCTCCCACGGCACCGGCATGAAGTCGCGCTCGCCCATGCCGACGAAGGCGTACGACACGCCGAGTGCAGTCACGACCCCCAGGAACACAGCCAAGCCGCCCAGATAGGCCACAGGGTACTTGTGCAGTTTCCGCTGCTGGTCAGGCTTGTCGATGATGCCTGCTTGCACCGCCATCAGCCGAACGACCGGCGTGGCGACGAGCGTCACGAGGAACGCCACCAGGAACACTGGCGCTGCCTCGTTGAGGACCGAGATCGCTCCAACGAGGATGCCCTCATCGGCCGCTGGTGCGGCCGTCGTGAGCATTGCGGGATCCAGGTCCTGCGCGATCAACCCGTGGCCTCGTTGGGTGCCGCCTGGATCGCCGGAGAACCGGACCCGTAGGCTGCGATGGTGCGCAGATTGCGCTGCATGTGGCCGCCCTGCACCTCGACGGGTCGATTGAGGACGAGGCCGATGACATCGGCGCCCGCTTCACGCAACTTGTTCGCGTAGCGGAAGACGAGACCTTTTTCCTGGGTGAGCGCATTCACGACCAGCACGACGCGATCACCGACGCGATCGGCCAGGAGCAGCGACTCGCCCGCCACGACCAACGGTGGTGCGTCCATCACGACCACGTCGTAGTTCGTCTTGAGCTTCTCGATCACCTCGACGGTGTGGAGCGTGCACAGCAGCTCAGGCAGCCGTGACGCCGGCCCCCCGGCGCAGACCACATCGATGCCGGGCACCGCAGGCCGGATCGCCTGCTCGAGCGTGATGCGGCCCTGCAGCAGTTCGCCCAAGCCAGGAGTCTCGGCAGGCAAGCCGACGAGCTCGTGCATGCGTGGACGCCGGAAGTTGCAGTCGATGATCAGCACCCTCCGTGCGGCATGGGCTGCAGCGGCCGCGAAGTTCGTGACCATGGCAGTCGTCCCAGCCGAAGGTCCTGACGACACGAACATCACACCCTTCGCAGGTGGACCGCCGCCGGGGGTACCCCATGCGCGCGAGATCTCCATGCTGAACTGCCGCATGACCTCGCTGAAGGATGCATTGGGGTGGTTCCAGAGCGCCCACTCAGGCTGTGTCGGACCGCCGACTTCATCCTGACGCTGCGGGATCACGCCCAGAATCTTGCCCGCACCGACGATATCGGCCGGGTAGCGCACCCGCTGCTCAGTGATCTCGCGCAAGACCAGCACACCAACCACGGCCAGCACGCCGAGGGCGGCGCCGCCGGGCAGCGTGATCTTGAGCTTGGGGAATGTGGGTTCGCGCGGCTCGACGGCCGGTCGCATGAGGATCTGCTGAGCATCGGCACGGTCAGCGCGAAGCTGGTTCGTGGCGATCCGTTCCTCGAGCTCCTGCCGCTCCTCCTGCTTGCCTTCCTTCTCGCGCTTGAGGCGCTCGATGCCCGCAACCACCAAAGCTCGGTCGACCAGCACCCTCTCCGTCTCGTTGATCTCGCGATCGAGCCCGGTCAGCGTCATCTTGACCGCAGAGAGTTCGTCATCGAATCGCTTCTCGTCTGCAAAGCGGTTCTGCTGGACCTGCTCGGCGATGCGACCCTTGAGCTGTTGCTCGACCTTGTCGAGCGACTCCTTGGCTTCCTTTTCCTGGGGGGTACCCTCGCGGAAACGGGCCCGGATCGCGTCATACGTGGCCTGTGTCCGGTCACGATCGACCAAGAGAGCCTGCACAGCCGCATCACGGCGCGCTTCGCGCACCTCTTCCTCCGTCCCCATCCCGGTGCCGCCCTTTCGGGCGCGGGCCGCTTCGAGCCGCGACTGCGTCAGCTGGATCTGCTGGATCACCTCCGCGCGACGGAGCAGCAGCGCCTCGAGGGCACGCTGACCCTTCTGCGGATCCTCGTCGTACGACTGGATGCCGGCCTTTCGCAGCTCGGACCTGATCTGCTCGTCGATCGTGTTGAGCTCCGTCTCAATGACCTTCGACCGGGTGCGCATCGAGTCGTTCCCCGAAGTGATGCGCTTGTTCTCATCCGCCACACGCAGCGTCATGTAGGCATCGCCGACCGTATTGAGCACCGGCGCGATGTCCTCCTTCTCCGTCCACATGAAGCGCAGCACAAAGAGCTGACTGCTGCGGGCGAACGAAGCGGAGAGGTCCTCCTTGAGTTCACGGATCGCATCGGTGTAGTTCGGGACGCCATTCTCGAGGAAGAGCTGCCCGTAGGACGTCTGCTGGAACGCAGGCGTCGCGATCACGCTTTCGAGCACACGTTCGGACAGCATGAAGCCGATTTCGGTGTTCGCGATGCGGACGACCTGCTCCTCCTGGGTGTAGTCCTGTCCGACGGCATCGGTCCCTTCGAGGATGCGGTTACGGATCTCGAAGACCGCCTCACCGGTGTAGAGCGGGTACACGGCACCCATGCCGTAATTGAGGATCGTGCCGAGCACTGCACCGACCGCACCACCAGCAGCGATGGCCTTCCAGTGCTCGCGCAACACGCGCACTGGATCGATGCTCACGGATGGGCGCGATGACGGGCGGCGCACATCGGATGCGGGACGGGCTAGGGCTCGGGTCATGGTCGTGCTCCTCGGTTCACTTCAGGGTGGCCTCGAGCCGGGCTGCGATGGCGGCCTCGGATTCAGGCATGGGATCGTCCTTCGCCAGCACCATGGCATTGGCCAGCGATGCCCTGGCAGCGTCCTTGCGGCCCTGTGCATCCTGAGCCATCGCGAGGTGAAGCAGCATGGTCGGCGACTGGCGCATCTCAAGCCCAAGCAGGAGCGTGGCTTCGGCCGCGGCCGGATCACCGGCCTTGAGCTGGGCCAGGCCAAGAGTGTCGATGCCATCGACGTTCGACGGAGCAATCGCTGCAGCCCGGCGCGCGTAACCAAGCGCTTTCTGAGGATCGCCACAGGTGGCCTCGACGTACGCAGCGTTGTTGAGCGCGTCAAACTGGCTGGGGAAGGCCTGCAGCACGGACTCGAACTCCTTGGACGCACCAACACAGTCGCTCATGCGATAGAGCACATTGCCCAGGCTCATGCGGCCCATCGCCACGGCAATCGGATCGGTACCGGCCGCGCCGAGCGCCAACTGCGCATACTCCTTGGCCTTGGCGAGCACATCGTCCGGCGCGTTGCGAGGAAGCATCCAGGCCGAAGCGAGCTGACGCAGCGTCTCGGGGTCCTTCATGTCAGCCACCTGCCGCACGAAGGCGTCGTACGCCTCGAGCTCGGACTTGGAATCCTTCAGCTTGAAGACCTGGAGCAGGATGTCGAACCAACCTTGCGACGGCTGCCGGGCGGCACCGGCCGCAAGATTGGCCTGGTAGATGCTGCGAAGGTTGACGAGGCCGGCATCTCGCGCACCACTCAGGCACTCGCCTGCGGAGCGCGCACTCTGCAGGAACATCGAGTTGCGCACCTGTTCGGGATAGGCGCGGATGAGGGAACTCAGGCTCCGCAAGTCCGGCGGATCCTTGGAGAGGTACATGCGCGCAGCAAGTTCAAGCGAACCGATCGAACGATCAGAGCCGAACGCGCGTTCGTAGCTCTGGCCTGCATCAGTCCACTGGCGCGCCTCGGCCTGGATCTCGGCAAGTCGTCGCAACCACACGGCATTGAGCGCGGACTGCTGCACGGCTTCCTCGAGCACGGCACGGGCACCAGCCAGATCGCCGGTTCGGAGCAGAAGGTTGACCAAATCCATGCGGACGCTGGCGTCCTTGGGCAGAGCGACGAGGATGCGCTTGGCTTCACGTACAGCGCCAACCTTGTCACCCTTCAATTCAAGAACCGTCCAGCGCAGCCGTGCGATCGTCACGCTGAGCTGATCGAGCTGCTGCGCCCTGTCGACTGCCTTGAGGCAGGTCTCGAGGTACGCCTTGTCACCGGTGCGACGGAACATCTGCATCGAAATCTCACCCAGCGACACGTGGGGGACTGGAGAGCGCGGCTCAAGCTTGGCCGCCTCGTCGAGCCGCGTGCGGACCTCGACGAAACTGGCATCCATGCCGACGCGGTCACCCTGTTCCTGCTTGGCGATGACATCCTGCAGCGCAGCCATGCCTTGCACCAGCCGCGTCGCGAACTGTTCGCGCCGGTCATCACTATCCTGCACCCGAGCCAACAGCGCCTTGGCAACGTCAGACTTGCGAATCGCCAGGTTCCAGCGCACTGCCTCACGAAGGTCGTCGCTCGAAGGCTGGTTCGCAAGCAATGGAGCGACGGCCTTGAGGGCAGCCTCGATTTCGCCACGACTCGCACGCAGGCGAGCCACCGCCCGAATGGTGGCTGCGTCGCCGGGAGCCACCTCCAGCGCACGCGCCATCGCCTTCTCGGCCTGCTCGGGCTTGCTCGTCCGGTAGAAGAAATCCGCCTGCATCAGGAAAAGCAGCGGACGGCTGCGCGTGACGGTCGATTCGGCGGCTCGCAGGGCTGCTTCGGCACCGGCAACATCGCCCAGCGCGGTGAGCCCTTGGATCTCCACGCTCAAGGCATCAAGATTGTTGGGATCGGCCTTGCGGATTGCTTCAAGCAGAACCTTGGCCTCGGAAACATTGGCTTCGCGTGCACGCCTGATCGCATCCTCCCGATTGGCGATTTGCATCGACTCCCACTGGCCCATGGGGAAGCGCGGACGGAGCTGATCGTCGAGGATCGTGGTTTGATCAGGAGAGAGCTCGAGCAACAAGGTGGCAAGCCCAAGCATGTTGGACAGGTCGGCAGGCGCCTGCCGCAGGCGGCGACGGCGCTCAATCAGCGCGCGGCCCCGATCACCCAGGCGGGCTTCGCTGGTGAGCCAAGCATTGATGAGTTCGGCATCCGTGGGATTGGCTGCCGCCGCTTCACTCAGCAGCGTGAGTGCCTTGCGGGAATCGCCCAAGGCCATCAGTGCATCGGCATACAGCCTGCCAATGGCGGAGTTGGTGGGCTGGCGCTCGAAAGCGCGGGCAAAGGCATCGACGGCCTTGTCGGGTGCGCCGGCGGCGAGGTACGCCTCGCCGAGCAGCCGCAGGCGCAGCGCGTCGGCTGAGGGCCCCTCAGCATCCGCACGGATGAATTCAATGGCCTGCACTGCATCACCGCCTCGCAAAGCCACCACTGCCTTGATGAGGCTGGGCAACTTCGGATCGCTCGAGGCTGCGGCTGCCTTCACGGCCTGCTCGATGAGGGCAGGATCCTTCCGACGCGCACCGCGTTCGGCAAGCAGGATCAGGAGCGTCTCGTTGCCGGGATTCGCCGCAAGCGCCTTCGGCGCCGTCTCGTCGATCGCCTTGCGGATCGACGCGAGTTCGCTCGTCAGACGCTCACGATCGGCCTGGTTCGAATCACTGAGCAAGGCTCGCTCGAAGGCAGGCTCGCTGGCCAGCAGCGTGGAGGCCTCGTACATCAGGCGCTCGGCGTCAGTGCCGCCGCGCTGCGCAGCAACCCGGCGCAGGCGCTCGACGGGATCCGTCGTCGATAGATCGATCTTGCGACCCTTGAGCAGCGCGTTGTCGGGGAACAGGGCGAGCGATTCGTCAACGGCCTTGATGGCAGCGTCGCGGTCGCCCATGAGAGTGATTGCCTCGACCCACATCAACCGAGGACGGACATCCTTGGGATTGGCCGTCATCAGCGTGACAGCGGCATCGCGAATCGCTCGCGGATCGCCCTTGGAGTCC
>SYIB01000282.1 GCA_005798965.1 Planctomycetia bacterium | reverse complement strand
ATGCGCGTCGACTTCTCGGCGGGCGGCGCGGGCATCGACCAGATCGTCTTCAGCGAGTAGCCGTACTCGAAGCCCAGGCAGGCGCTCTCGGTGAGCGGGCTGTTGAAGACATGGAACATGCCGCCGGTGGTGCCGGCATACTCGGCCAGCGCGTTCCAGGTGGCGCCAGTCTTCTGACACGTCACGACGGCATGACGGTGGCTGAAGGTTCCGCGCTCGACATCCTGCCCGGTCAGGCGGATGCGCGCACCGTCGGCAAGGAGCGAGCCGTAGGCGAGCAATTCCGCCTGGGCCCAGTCGACCTTCTCCGACTTCGAGAAGCTGCCGCGCGCACCGACGATCTTCTCGATCGTCTTGTGTGCGGTGATGGCATCGGGCCTGGAGGCGAGCGCCTTGGCCACGGCCCTCAGCGCCTTCTCCGGCACGCCGGTGGCGACTTCGTCGTCCGTGAGGTGCGGCGTGACGACCTTCCACGCACCCTCGAATCCCGGGCGGATCGGGTCGACGATCGAGGTCTTGGCCTGCTCCTGCGCGCGGTCGAGCGTGTCCCAGTACGCCTTGGTCTGCGCGTCGAAGGCCGCCGCATCGAGCACGCCCTCGCTGGCGAGCCGCTCGGCGTAGCGCTTGACCACCGAGCCCGCCGCCTTCACGCGCTGGTAGAGCACCGGCTGCGTGTAGGTGGGCTCGTCGGCCTCGTTGTGGCCGTTCTTGCGCCAGCACCACATGTCGATGACGGTGTCGGTGCGGAACTCCTGGCGGTACTCGTACGCCAGCTGCGCGACCCACGCGCAAGCCTCGGGATCGCCACCGTTCACGTGGAAGATCGGCACCTCGACGCTCTTCGCGTAGCCGGTGACGTACTCGCCGGTCGAGCCGTCCTCCAGATCGGTGGTGAAGCCGACCTGGTTGTTGATGATCAGGTGCAGCGTGCCGCCGACGTTGTAGCCAGCGAGCCCCATCATGTTGAAGCACTCGGCCGTGGTGCCCTGACCTGCGAACGCGGCGTTGCCATGGACGACGACCGGCACATGCAGCAGGCCGTCAAGATCACGGTCGGCGTCGCGCCGGGCGCGGGCGCGACCGAGCGCCACGGAGCCCACGAATTCAAGGTGCGAAGGGTTCGAGCAGAGCGACACGCGGACCGATCCACCGTCGAGCGTGCCGCGGTCGCTGCTGTAGCCCTGGTGGTACTTCACGTCGCCGCGGCCGTTTTCGAAGTCGGCCTGCCACGATTCCTCGAAGTTCGACATCATCTGCTCGGGCCTTTGCCCGAACTGGTTCACCATCATGCCCAGGCGGCCGCGGTGCGCCATGCCGATGATGAGCTCGGCGGTTCCCAAGCGGGGCGCGAGCTGGATCCAGGTCTCCATGATGAGCGCGGCGCTCTCGCCGCCTTCGATGCCGAAGCGCTTCTTGCCGATGTAGCGCGTCGCGAGGAAGTTCTCGAACGACTCGGCCTTCATCAGTTGCTCGAGCAGGAACCGGCGGCCGTTCTCCGAGAGCACGGGTTGGTTGCGGCCCGACTCCATGCGTTGTGTGAGCCACGCGCGCTTGGCCACGTCCTGGATGTGCATGAACTCGGCGCCGACGCTGCGGCAGTACGTTTCCTCGAGGCACTCGAGGATCGCCGACAGCGGGCACGGGTTGAGCAGGGGAAGCGTGCCGGGATCGAACGCCTGCGTCAGGTTTGAGTCATCGAGACCGAACGCTTCGAGCGACAGGTCGTCCGGATACGCGCGTGTGGTCCCCAGCGGATCGAGCTGCGCTGCCTGGTGGCCGATCTCGCGGAAACGAACGATCATCGCATCGACGCCACGCTGCGCCTGACTCACACCGGTGGTCGTCACCGGGACCGTGGCGGCGGTCGAGGCGGGCGCTGCCGCCTTGGTCGGCGTGGGGCGGGCCAAGCCGAGGTCGAACCCGAGGAAGAACTGCCTCCAGCTGGCATCGACCGACTGTGGATCTCGCTTCCACGAGGCGTACTGCTGCTCGAGGAACGCCGGATCCCAAGCGTTCACCGACTGGGCGGCTTGGGCGGATGATTGACCTGACGCCGACGAGTGGGTCGACACGGGGGGGTTGCTCCTGGCGGGGCGTGCGAAACCGGCGTGGGATAGCGCCAGCCGGGCGGTCGAGGATAGGGCAAAACCGCCGCGGATTCATGCCCAAAGCGCGATGGATGCCGGACCAAGCCCTCTGCCCAGCCGCCCCGGCATGCGTCCGGGAATCACGAGGGCGACCACCTCACAGAAGCGCCACCGGATCCACGTCGACGGCCAGCTGGTCGCTGGGCACGATGGCACCAGACGAGCGGCCCGCCGCAATGAGTTGCTGGAGCGCGGCGGCTGTAGGCGCCAGCAGTTCGACCTGCACGCGGAACCGGTCGTTGATCCGCGCGATCGGGCAATCCGCGGCAGGACGGATCAGCACGCCTGACGCTGTGGGGAGGGCGAGCAGCCGAGCCGCCACGGTGCGACCCGCGGCCAGCGCCCGATCGTGGTCGGCGTCGCGAAGCACGATCCGCGCCAGTCGCTTGGCTGGGGGCAAGCCGAACGACGCCCGGGCCTCAAGTTCACTCGCGGCGAAGGCCTCAAAGTCCTGTCGGGCTGCCCATTGGATGGCGGGGGCATCGGGCTGGAACGTCTGCACGATCGCCAGCCCCGCCGCATCGCCCCTGCCACATCGCCCCGCAACTTGGCTGACGAGCTGATAGGTCCGTTCCGTTGCCCGAAAATCAGGTAAGTTCAGCGCAGTATCGGCGCTGATCACCCCAACAACACGCACGTTCGGAAAGTCGAGCCCCTTGGCAATCATCTGGGTGCCCAGCAGGATGCGGACCTCGCCCCGGCCGAAACGGCCAAGCACGTCG
This sequence comes from Planctomycetia bacterium, assembly GCA_005798965.1. GTDB lineage: Bacteria > Planctomycetota > Phycisphaerae > Phycisphaerales > SM1A02 > SYIB01. The sequence goes on along the minus strand of SYIB01000282.1, from coordinate 2,694 downwards.
TGAAAGTGTGCCGCCGTCTGCGTGGTGTCGCTGTCCACTCTCGCCAAGGCACCCGGCGGCAGGTCGGGGAAGGTGCGCTCCAGCTCTTCTTCGACTCGCTGCGTCCCCAGTCCGAAGATGCTGATCGGACCGCGGCAGACCGGGCAGCGCTCGGGGAGTCGCAGCTCGGACAGGCAGTGATGGCAACGCACGAAGCCGCCCTTGGGCAATCGGCTGTCACGGTGCGCCACCATCCCGGCGTCGCAACGGTCGCACTTCATGCACCAGTCGCAGTCCTTGGCGGCGCACACGATCGAGTTCGCGTAGCCACGGCGGTTGAGCAGGATGATCGCCTGGCCGCCCTCGTCCAGCGTGCGACGAAGAGCGCGCTCGAGCGTTGGTCCGATCAGGTGCACGCGCCGATCCGACCACGCGCGCTGCTCGACCCGGAAATCGACCAGCTCGACTCGCGGGGTGCGCAGGCCGGGCGCGCGACGAGTCAGCCGATGCAGGACCACCGTGCCACGCTCGGTGGCGTTCCACCACGTTTCAAGGCTGGGCGTGGCGCTGCCCAGCAGGATCGGGCAGCCCGCGAGCTGGGCGCGTCGGATCGCCGTGTCGCGACCGTGGTAGCGCGGCTGCTGATCCTGCTTGTAGCCAGTGTCGTGTTCCTCATCCACGATGACGAGCCCGAGGTCGCCATCGGGAATGGGTGCGAAGACGGCACTGCGCGCGCCCACGACCACGCACGGTCCACGCTGCGCGGCCAAGCCCCATTGCTCGTTGCGCTGGGCGGCGGTCAATCCGCTGTGCAGCACGAGCACGCGATGTGCCGCCAACCGTGCCATGACACGCCCGCTGGTCTGCGGAGTCAGGGCGATCTCGGGCACCAGCAGTACCGCGCTCTTGCCGCGGGCCAGCGTGCGCTCGATGAGCTGCAGGTACACCTCGGTCTTGCCGCTGCCAGTCACGCCGAAGAGAAGATGCTGGGAAAACCCGTGTTCTGCGCTCGCCGACACGGCCTCGACGGCGGCACGCTGCTCGTCGGTCAGGGTTGGCACTGCCAGCGAGCCGACGGCAGCATCGGCCCACTTGGCGTGCACCTCGGTCCGCTCGACCGCGCGCACGAGGCCACGCCGCGCGAGCCCACGCAGTGGTTCCTTCGTGGCCACGCCTGAGCGCTCAAGGAGTTCGGATTCATCCAGCTCGCCAGCCACGGAGTCGAGGCACTCCAGGAGCGCGCGCTGCTGGGTGCTGAATCGACCATCGCGAACGGCACCAGGAACGATCGTCCATGAACGCCGGACCACGGTGCCCACGCGCTTGCGGACCGCCGAGGGCACCATGCTGCCCAGCGTCACGCCGATGGGTGCTCCGTAGTACGCGCTGATCCAGCGACCGAGTGCCAGCAGTTGCGAGGGCAGCGGCATGGCGGCGTCGTCACGACCGCTCAGAGGCTTGGTCCGAGCTGGATCAAGCGATCCCAGCACTTCCACGCCACCACGCTGCACCACGTATCCATCGACCGTGGCGTTGCCCCGACCGAGCGGCACCGTGACGCGATCCCCCTCACGAACATCCGCGAAGGCCGGTGGAACGGAGTACGTCAACCCATCCGGATAGCGGTCCACGCCGCGCTCGACCGCAACCTGCACGAAGTCTCGCGGTCCCGTGCCGTCATCCTTGAAGAGACCCCCGATCGGACCTTTCGAGTCCTCGCCGGTCATGCCCGAACCGGTACAGCCTTCGCGGCTTCGGCGGGTGCCGCTTGCGCCATGGCCATGTCCTGCGCCTGGATCGGCCGACCCGACTCCATCATCGCGATGAAGCAGTCGAAGAGGTAGTCGCTGTCGTGCGGGCCGGGCGATGCTTCAGGGTGGTACTGCACGCTGAAGATGGGCTTGGTGCGGTGACGGAAACCCGCGCACGTGCCATCGTTCAGGTGAATGTGGGTGACTTCACCGCCCGCGGCTTCGAGCGAGGCCGGATCCACGCAGAATCCGTGGTTCTGGCTGGTGATTTCGATGCGGCCCGTGAGCAGGTTGCGCACGGGCTGGTTGCTGCCACGGTGGCCGAACTTGAGCTTGTAGGTGCGTGCGCCCAGCGAGAGCGCCAGCAATTGGTGCCCCAGGCAGATGCCGAAGGTCGGCACGCTTCCGGCCACCGTGCGCAGCGTGTCGATGGTCGCTTGGACTGCCGCCGGATCACCGGGGCCATTGCTGATGAAGAGCCCATGGGGCTTGTGTGCCAGAAGGTCAGCCGCCGCTGCATCATGCGGCATGGCGATGACCTCGCAGTTGCGTTCAGCCAGGTTCCTGTAGATGTTTCGCTTGGCGCCGCAGTCCAACGCCACGACCTTCAATCGCCGCACTGCGCGGCGCACCATGTGCTCGCCACGCGGCACCCAGTCGCCAAGGTCCTCTTCCCAGGCGCTTGCGCACGATGGGCTGACCCCGCTCGCCAGATCCTGTCCGGCCATGGATGAAGCGGCTTGCGCGCGCGCGACCAGATCAGCATCGGAGAGCGACTGGTCGGTGCTGATGACGCCATTCATGGCCCCGCTGGTCCGCAGGATCCGCACGAGCGCGCGGGTATCGATGCCTGTGATGCCCACGATGCCGTGCGATGACAGCCACGACGGGACGTCGTTGCATGCCCGGTAATTGCTCGTCATGCGTGAGAGTTCGCGCACCACGAAGCCCGCCACGCAGGGCT
>SYIB01000281.1 GCA_005798965.1 Planctomycetia bacterium | reverse complement strand
GACAGTCTCGATCGATTCCAGAGCGCAAGCACGCGCATCGTCCCGATTAGAAACGATCTGCCGCGCGGCCTGAAGCAGGTAACGATTGGCGTCGAACTGCACCGAGAACGACCGATAGTCCCCCACCAAGTCCGGGGCAATCAACTTGAGCAAGGCATGCAGATTGTGGTCGCCCAGCTGTACGGGCGTCGCACTCAGCATGATCATGTTCTCAGAGATCTCCCGCAGCCGCTCAGCAATCTCATGCGTTTGCGTTCCCGGGTTCCTGCAATGATGCGCCTCATCAATGATGGTCAGGGTGATGGGGCCAAGTGATTCAATCGTGTCGCGGAGACTGCTCGATCGCAAGGTCTGAAAAGACGTCACAAGGCAGAAATCATCGCGCTCATGTCCCCGCTCCATCCGGCTTGCTGCTTCGCGCAAGGCTCTTGAGTCCGCGAGTTCAAATGGCTCGTCGAATCGGCGATTAAGTTCCTCTACCCACTTGGATCGAAGTCCGGCCGGGCACACGACCAGTGCACGCTTGAAATTGTTCCGCTGTCGGGCTCGCAACTCCTTCAGGATGTATCCGGCTTCGATCGTCTTTCCGAGGCCCACCTCGTCTGCGATCAACAGTCCATTCGCCGGTGACTCCAGAAACTTGAGGACTGGCTTGAACTGATGTGGCAGGAAGTCAGTTCGGGTGGCTTTCAACGAGTACAGGACATCGTTTCGGGGACTGGCCAACTTCTCATAGGTCAATCGTGCACGGAACAGCTTCACGGGCTCGAACATCCCTGCGTTCATGCGATCCAGCGCCGAAGCTGGCGGCAAAACCAACTCAAGTTCGTCGATGGGGACTTGGGTGGTTGCACCTCCCAGCACCAGCTCTCTGACTTTCACAAAGGTGGCCCCGCCAAACACCTCGGGCTCGCCCGTGACGATCGCGCAGCGGCTTGGATCTGACTTGAAGCGAACTTCTACGCCAACTTTGAAGTTTGCCATTAATTGATTCCCCAGAAGTTAACGAGCACCGCCATTTGACGTGCAAACCAACGCCGACCTGAGCAGCGGCAGTATCAAGGGCCACTGTACCTGTGGATTTTAGCCACACAGCCAAAAGTCCACGAACCCATCACGATCCCTATGGCTGATGCGTGGGATCTACGACGGCCTCTGCCGGCGCGGCGGCCGCCGCACCAGCGATGAGGGGTGAGGGCCTACACTCCCCCTCGCCATGGACGGCGCGCAGCTTTCGATCACGATGCTCGGCAGCGGCTCGAGCGGCAATGCCGCCATCGTGCAGCTTGGTTCGCTCACGCGACGCGTCGTGCTGCTCGATGCCGGCCTGAGCCCGCGCAAGGTCCGCGAAGGGCTCCTGAACCGCTGCCCGCCGGGCACAGAACTCGGCGCGATCCTGCTCACCCACCTTGACGGCGACCACTGGCACCGTGGATGGTCGGCGCAACTCGCCCGCCGCGGCGTGCCTGTCCTGCTGCGCGCGGCCCACTTTGCTGGAGCGGTTGCGCTCGGCATCCCGCGCAGTTGTCTCCATGTGATCGAGGGCGAGGCCTCGCTCGGCGAACACCTGCGCGTGCGTGCGGTACGTACGCCGCACGACGACGACGGCAGCACGGCCTTCATCATCGATACCCCTGCCGGCCGCATCGGCTGGGCGACCGACCTCGGTGCCGTGCACGATGAACTGATCGAAGCGCTCACGGGCGTCCACCTGCTGGGCGTGGAATGCAACTACGACGAAGCCCTCCAACGCGACAGTCCGCGCCCGTGGCACTTGAAGCAGCGCATCATGGGAGGACACGGCCACCTGTCGAACGACCAGGCCATGGATGCGCTCGATCGGATCCGCGCGGTCGCCGACCCCGCGGCGATCGGGCTGCTGCACCTGTCGCGCGACTGCAACTGCCCGCACCTCGTGTCGCGGCTACTCCTGTCGCGCCACGCCGACCTGGCCGATCGCACCGTGATCGCACGGCGCAGCGAAGCAAGTCCCGCGCTGCGATTCACTCGCTCCAATGAACCGCTGGAGTCTGCAGGTCGCCCAGCGCCTGTTCATGCATGGCCCGCCACGCGGGTGCCTGCGTGAGCCAGCCGCCGATGCGGCGGCCATCCTCATCGATCGGGACCAGCAGCGGCATACCGGGGGGAAGTTCCTCCATGGGTGCAATCATGTCCTGAATCACCCGGCCGGCATCGTCGAGTTGCCGATAGACCTGGCTCGGCCCGTGCGCCGCATCGCGCACCGTGAGCCCGGGCACGACCAAGTCATCGCGGTCGATCCACCACGCGACCGGCGAGCCCGGCAGCACCGGCGTGCCCGGCTGCATGCACGCCAAGGTCCCGCTCGCCTCACCGAGATCGATCTCCGGCACGATGAACCGCCCCGGTCCCGGCCACACCGCCTCGCGGCACCCGGCCTGCTGCGATCGATCGACGGCAAGCCGCGCATCGTCGACGATGTCGGCGATCTCGTTGGGTGCCTCATTGCCCCAGACCCCGACCAGCCGCTCGACGGCGGTCTCGATCGTGGCGCGCGCATGGTCGCGGCACCACGGCCGTTCGCGCGGCGGGACGGCGGTGATCTCGCCCAGCGCCTGCGTGAGCGCCTGCAACTGGATCAACCATGGCACGCTCGCGCGGGCACGGCCAGCATCGCCGTGTTCCGGCCACGCTGCGCTCGCCGCAGCCCACTCGGACCAACGACCGACGAGGGCGGCCCATGCCATGCTGCGCACATCAGGATCCATCGGGAAAGGGTAGCGATCCTGCGCCAGTCGCTGCGCTACCCTCCTCGCTCCCCATGAGCGACGAACTGACCCACGAATGCGGCATCGCGGCCGTCCGCCTGAAGCATCCGCTGGAGTGGTACCGGGAGCGCCACGGCGATGCACTCTGGGGGCTTCGCCGCCTCTACCTGCTGATGGAGAAGCAGCACAACCGGGGTCAGGATGGCGCGGGCATCGCGAGCGTGCGCTTCGACATGCCTGCCGGCGACGAGTACCTCACCCGCCTGCGAAATGCCAAGCGCAGCCCGATCGAGCGCATCTTCGACGAGGCCACCGGCCCCGCGCGCGAACTCGGGCCGCATGCACTCGCCACGATGTCCACGCTCGACCTCAAGCGCGCCATGCCCCTCTTGGGCGAGGCGATGATCGGGCACCTGCGCTACGGCACGCATGGCGGCCGGGGCCAGTCCATCTGCCATCCGTTCATCCGTCGGCACAGCGTGGCCGCCCGCACGCTCGCGCTGTGCGGCAACTTCAACATGACCAACGCTCCCGAGCTCTTCCAATCGCTCGTGGGCTACGGCGTGCACCCGGTGGGCGAGAGCGACACGGGTGTGGTGCTCGAGAAGATCGCGCACTCGATCGACCGCGAACACAACCAGCTCCGCGCTGCGATGGGCGCAGGCTCCCTGCGCAACCTCGAGGGTGCCCAGCTCGTTGAGGAGAGTGCGCGCCAGGTCGACTGGAAGCGCGTGCTCGAGTGGGCCGCCGAGCACTTCGACGGCGGGTATGTGCTGGCTGGCCTCGTCGGCAGCGGCGATCTGTTCGTGTGCCGCGATCCACACGGCATCCGGCCGGCGTTCATCCTCGAGACCGACGAGGTCGTGGCCGTGGCCAGCGAGCGACCCGCCTTGGCCGGCGTCTTCGGAGTCGATGATGCGCTGGTGCGGCCCCTGCCCCCGGGCCACGCGCTGATCGTCCGCCGCGACGGCGCGGTGCGCTGCGAGCGCTTCGCGCCCGAGCGTCCCCTGCGGCAGTGCTCCTTCGAGCGCATCTACTTCAGCCGCGGCAACGACCGCGACATCTACCGCGAGCGCAAGGCCCTCGGCCGCAACCTGGCACCGATCGTGCACCAGGCGCTCAACCGCCGGCTGGAGGAAGCCGTCTTCAGCTTCATCCCCAACACCAGCGAGAGCGCCTACATCGGCCTGCTCGAGGGGATCGAGGCCATCCAGCGAACGCACCACGCCGACCTGGCCTGGAGCCTCATGCAGTGCGGCGAGCTCACGCGCGACCGCCTCGAATTCCTCATGGACATCCACCCGCGCGCGGACAAGGTGGCGCACAAGGACCAGAAGCTGCGCACGTTCATCACGCATGATGCCGCACGCAAGGACCTGATCAGCCACGTCTACGACATCACGCGCGGCACCGTGAATCCCGACGACACGCTCGTCGTCGTCGACGACAGCATCGTGCGCGGGACCACGCTGCGCGATTCGGTCATCACGATGCTCTCGCGCCTTGGGCCCGCACGCATCATTGTCGCCAGCAGCGCGCCACCCATCATGTACCCCGACTGCTACGGGATCGACATGAGCCATCTTGGCCGCTTCATCGCCTTCGAAGCGGCGGTGAACCTCGTGACCGCGCGTGGCCAAGCCACGGTGCTCGATGAGATCGAAGCGGCGTGCCGCGAGCAGGCGGATCTGCCGGCGGCCAGGATGCGCAACCACGTGAAGCGGCTGTACGACCTCGTCACGCACCAGGAACTCTGCGCCGAAGTCGCTCGGCTCATCACACCGCGCGGCAGCGCGTGGGCTGGAACCGTCGAAGTCGTCTACCAGACGGTCGAAGGCCTGCGTCAGGCCATGCCCGGCCACACCGGAGACTGGTACTTCACGGGTCATTACCCCACGCCGGGTGGTTACCGGGTCCTGAACCGCGCTTATCTGAACTGGCGCAGTGGCATCGATGGCCGGGCCTACTGACCCAACTCCCCAAGCCGCTTGACATCCGACGCGATTTGCTGTGCAATCGCCGATTCCCCTATCGAGAACATATGGCACGCTACACAGGTCCAAAGGTCCGTCTCTCTCGCCGCGTCGGTGTCCCCATTGCGGATACCCCGAAGCACACCGCCAAGCGGCAGCTGACGCCTCCCGGCCCCCACGGTTTCCGCGGCAAGCGCCCGAAGCCCTACGGCATCCGCCTGGATGAAAAGCAAAAGCTCAAGTTCCACTACTGCGTGATGGAGCGTCAGTTCCGCCGCATGCTGGCGGAAGCTGGTGCGAGCAAGGGCAACACCGGCGAAGTGCTGCTGCAGATGCTCGAGCGTCGTCTCGACAACGTCGTGCGTCGCGCGGGTTTCGGCCGCACCATCTGGGCCGCTCGCCAGATCGTGGCCCACGGCCACGTGCTCGTGAACGGCAAGAAGGTCGACCGCCCGTCGTTCCCGGTCAGCCCCAACGACGTCATCTCGATCAAGAAGGAGAACGTCCAGAAGCTCGTCCGCGAGACCATGGAATCGCTCGCCGGCCACGTCACGCCGGGCTGGGTCGAAGTCAACCCCGCCGAACTGACGATCAAGGTGCTCGTGCTCCCCTCCTCGGAGCAGGTTCCCTTCGACGTCAACACCAACTTCATCGTCGAGTTCTACCGCTGAACCCGGCGACAGCCGCAAGCCCCGAGGGCGTGGACGAGTTCCGTCCGCGCCCTCGTTCGTTTCCGCGATAGATTCCAAGCCCTGGCAGGCCACGCCGCCTGCCCTCCGAGGCCCAGAACCATGTTGAAGCTCTTCCGCAAGAACCAGCGCTTCGTCAGCATCGCCATGGCAGGGTTCATGATCCTGCTTCTGGTCTCGTGGCTCCTCACCGACAGCAGCACGAACATCGTCGACAACCTGCGCATGAACACGACCACCTGGGCCGTGTCTGACGGGGAATCGATCTCAGCCAGCGAACTCAACGACACCATCGCCGAGATGCGCGTGCTCGAGGGTCTGGGCGACCGCACGATCGCCGGCATGGGTGTGCTCAAGGAGCCGGGGTACTGGTACCTGCTGGTGAAGGAAGCGAACGCATCCGGATTGGTTCCCCCGCAGCAGGAAACGCTGCGCGAACTCTCGATGACGCAGATGCCCGATGGCGTCACGCCCGAGGGTTTCGTCGCCACGCTTGCGTCGCGCGCTCAGGCCAGCCAGGAAACAGTGCTCAAGACCCTCTCGAACCTCACCGGCGTGCGCCGTCTGATCACTCTGGTCGCGAGCGCGGGCCGCATCAGTGACGAGCGGCTGCGCCGCGCTGCAGCCGAGATGACGATGACGATGGACGGCGACGTGCTGATCCTCGACGCCGGCAAGATCGCAGGCATCGATGCCCCCGCGCCCGATGCCGCGGCCCTCGAGGCCCAGCTCAAGGCCCACGGCAACACCGAGCAGGGCCAGGGCGAGAAGGGCTTCGGCTACCGCCTGCCCAACCAACTCAAGCTCGAGTGGATCGTCATCCCCGCGGCCACGATCAAGGCCAAGCTCGAACAGAGCCCTGCGCTTTCCAACGTCGAACTGCGCAAGTACTGGATCGAGCATGAGGCCGAGTTCAGGGCCAAGGAAGCCACCTCGGCGTCGCCGATGACGTTCGACAGCCAGCGTGATGCCGTGCGCGAGAAGGTGCTCGGCCAGCTGCTCGATGCCGAACTTGCGTCAATCTCGAAGTTCGCCACGGACCGCGTGCAGATGGACCTGCGCAGCGTGCCCAGCGCCGGCGGCTACTGGACGCTCCCGGCCGATTGGTCATCGAAGTCAGTGTCGCTCACGGCCCTCGGACAGGAGCTCGCCCAGCGCTTCGGCATCGATGCGCCCGCCGTGCAGACCTCCGGCGAAGGCTGGATTCAGATCGAGGACATCGCCGCGATCCCCGGCATCGGCACCGCGTCGAGCAAGCGCGTGGGCGCCAGCGACGTGAAGGTGCAGCAGCTGGCTGCGGCACTCAAGGAGTTCGGCGGCTCGCCCACGCTGCCCACCCAGCGCGGCGTGGCCTTCCCCACGCTCGCCGAACCCGTGTCCCGCGACCTCTTCGTGGTGCGCGCGACGGATGCCCAGGCTGCACGTGCAGCCACTGCCGTCGATGAAGTGCGCGCGGACCTTGAGGCCGATCTCAAGCGCGTTGCCGTCTACGACATCCTGGCCACGCGGCTCGATGCCCTGCGCCAGATCGCCGCGGCCGAGGGGCTCGGCGCCGTCGGTGTAACCTACGGCGCAGTCTCGCAGCCCTTCCAGGCCCTGAGCGAGGTCAACACGCAGTTCCTGCAGTTCGGCATGCGCATGGGCATGCCGATTCCGGGCCTCGGCAACGATGAGACCGCGATGAGCGCTCTCGTCAAGGCCGCCATGGCGCTGCCGACCGACAAGCCTGTGGCCGATGCACCGGCAGTTGACCGCACCGTCGTGGTAGCGCTGCCTGATCGCTTGGCGGTCATGGTTGCGCAGCTGCGTGGCATCGATCGCATGGATCGCGCCGAGTATGAAACGCTGGCCATGGGCGGCCGCCTGCGCGGCATCGCCATGCAGGACGAAGTGAAGGACATGCAGGAGCTCTTCTCCTACGCGGCACTCAAGCGCCGTCACAACTTCACCACGATGGCTGAAGTGGTTGCCGAACCCGAGGTCGCCGATCCCGGCACGCTCGGAACGACCGAGGGCCTGGGTACGGGGAACTCCAAGTGAGCGAGCCCCTGCCCCAGATCGCCTTCGATCACTTCGCCAAGATCGACCTGCGCGTCGCCACGGTGCTCAGCGCCGAACCCCACCCGAACGCCGACAAGCTGCTCAAGCTCCGCCTCGATGACGGCACGCCCGAAGGCCGCCAGGTCTGTGCGGGCATCAAGGCCTGGTACGAGCCGGCGAGCCTGGTCGGCAAGCAGGTCGTGATCGTGGCCAACCTCGAGCCCCGAACGCTGCGCGGTGAGATCAGCCACGGCATGATCCTGGCCGCCAGCGACCTGAAGGCCGAGGCGGCCCCCGCTGCCGACGGTGCCAAGCCGGGCCCCGAGGAACGCGACGTCGTCGTGCTCTCGGTCGGCAAGCCAGTCAAGGCCGGCAGCCGCGTCAGCTGAGACAACTGGGTCTCGGGCCCAGCGAGGCCGTCGCGCGGGCGCACCGAAACCAGATCAATCCATCACGTTCGATCCGTCACGCCACACCGACGGCGGCCGCATCGCGGTCGCTCAGCATGCCGCCATCGGAACGCTGGCGCACGGTGCCGTCGCGACGCCATGAGCGATCGCAACGGGGTTCGTTGCGGAGGTCCGTGACCGTGACCGCGCCCCCGCCGCCAAGCGACACGCGCGACACGCCGCAGAGGTCGGCCAAGTCAGCCTGCACCGCTGCCAGCGCCCCGAGGGCACCCGGGATCTCGGCATCGATGCCCGAGCCGATCGACACGCCGGCATCGAGCGGGTTCTCGATGCCCGCAGCCTTGGCCTCTTCAAGCGCCTTGAGCGCGCGCTCGCGCACGGCGAAGGCTGCATCCCACGCGCTGTGGCGCACGACCGTGCCCAAGCTGACGTGGGTCGAGGCCATCACGCTCGTTGCGGGCGACCCGCCATGCAGCGCGCTCCACGCCTCGTCGGCGGTGTGCGGCAGGATCGGTGCAAGCAGTTGGCAGAGCACGGTGACCGCATCGTGCATGACCTGCTG
>SYIB01000280.1 GCA_005798965.1 Planctomycetia bacterium | reverse complement strand
GCAGGCCGCCCGGTGCTCCTGCCCACGATCCTCACGCCGGGTCGATCGATCGCCCAGCTCGTGGTGCCTGATCGCACCGCAGCGAGCGATGCCGCAATCACCCTGGCGTGCCTGCGGGCACTGACGGCGTTCAGTGAAGGCGCGCCGCAGGTCGTGGCGCCGCTGGTCGGTACGGCCGCAGTCGATCCCAATCTGCTTTCCCTGGCGACCCGCATCAGTCAGGTCGCGCAGGAACTCTCGCGCGCCAGCCTCACGGCTGCCGCGCTTCGCGACCGTGGTGCCGCGGGCGAACTGGGTGAGTTCTTCCCGTCCTCCATCTGGTCCGCGATCGCCACCGTCATGGATCATGCGATGGCCGAGCTGGCACGGCATGGGCTGGATCTGCCTCACTCCATCGCTGCCCGCGCCATCGATGCTGGCCGCCTCGCCACTACGGGCATCGCGCGGGTGGTCATCCTGCTTGCTGACCCCGATCCGATGGAGCGCCGGCTGCTCGCGGCACTTGCCGCGTGCGGGATCGCAGTCGAAGTCGTCGTACACGATGTGGATCTGCCTGATCTTGAGGGTGGTTTCCCCGCTCACGCCGCCTGGAGCGCGGCGCGGCCGTCGATTGCCCTCGAGCGCATCCTGCGGGTCGGGGGGCTCGATGACCAACCCTCCGTGGTGCTGCACGCGCTCGATTCCCTCGAACAGCCCGTGGCGGCAAACTCGGTAGCGATCGCTGCGCTCGGCCCAACGGATCCAGCGATTGCGTCACGCACGCTCTCGCCGGCCGGCATCCCCATTGCGCTGCCGCCCACACGGACTGCTGATCAGGGCTCAGCCACACTGCTGGTGCGCGCCATCAGCGCGTGGCTCGGTGAACCAACCGCCTTCAACCTCGGCACGCTCGTGCGTCACCCTTGGATCGAGCAGCACCTTCGCGATCTTGGACTGCATGCAGCGCTGCGCCAGATCACGCTGTACATCGCTTCAACGGGCGTGCGGCGGCTTGATGAACCATTGGTCGAACTGCCCAAGCCCTCCAGCGATGGAGCGGTCCAGCCTGTGCTCGCGGCCATGCAGCCCCTGCTCTCCTCCATTGCAGATGCACGAACAGGTCACGATCGACTGCTCGCGCTGCACGCCGTGCTGACCAGGCTCCAGCCTTCGCACGCTCCGTTGGGCGATGCCACGGCCTCCGTGGCGGTGGCCCGTGCGATCCTCACCCTGGCTGAACTTCCAGACTCCCTGCTCGCCGTCTGCACGCTGGGCAACCTCGTGGATCTGGTTGTCACCGCCGCACGCAGCGTTGATGTGCCCAGCACCGAACGCACAGGCATCGAGTGCATGGGTTGGCTTGAGGCGGGTGTATGCGATGCACCGCATGTGATCGTGCTCTCGGCCAACGATGGCCTTCTGCCCGAAGCCGCCGCCGTCGATCCGTGGCTGCCGGATTCACTCCGCCAGTTGCTTGGGCTGCCCTGCGCACGGGCCCGGCGCGCGCGCGATGCGTGGATCCTCGATGGTCTGCTCAAGCGAAAAGCATCCGTGTGGTTCGGCGTCCCCGCCACCAACAGCGATGGCGAGCCGCTGCGGCCATCGCGGTTCCTGATCGGCTCGACCGATCAAGCCGCGCGCACGCTCGCCCTGACCGGCGATGATGGTCGCTCGGCGCTGGCCTCGTGGCCGCTGGAGCCGAAGACCGCCTCAGTGCTGACCATGTACCCGGCGGTACCCGAGCTGGCGCCCATCACACGCATGTCGGTCACGCAGTTTGCGACCTACATCCGCTGCCCCTACGAGTACCTCCGTACCGCGGTCCTGAGGGCGGATCGTCGCGACGACCTGCAGTTGGAGCTCAACGCCATGGCCTTCGGCAATGTGGTGCACGCCGCACTCCAGGAATGGGGGCGCCTCGAAGTGGGCCGTACGGCACCTACGACCGATCCAAAGGTCATCGCCAACGAACTCGATGCCGCGCTCGATGGCGTGATCGCTCAGCGGCTTCCTGCGTCCGTGCACGGCACCGTGATCGTGCAGGTGCGCATGGCCCGTGAGCGGCTCGCTGCCTTCGCCCGCGTGCAGGCTGACTGGGCCCAGCAGGGCTGGGCCATCAAGCATGTCGAACTTGCCTTCGATGCCCCGCGTGCCGATCAGACCGATCGCCACGCGGCGACCGCGGAGCTCCACCACGCCGTCGACGAACTCGGCTTGATGGATGAGGATGGAGTACCACCGCGCGAGTCGCGCCAGAGCCCCGCCCCCATGTTCCCCGATCAGGATGGCCTGTACCTCTCAGGCCGCATCGATCGCGTGGACCAGAACATCAAGACCGGGCAGTGGGCGGCGCTCGACTACAAGACCAGTTCAGAGCCACCCGATCCGAAGGACCACCGTACGAAGTCTGGCTGGGTCGACCTGCAACTGCCGCTCTATCGCGAGCTGCTGGCCACGATCGGGATCCCGCGGGAGTCGCTGCAGCTGGGCCTGATCGCCCTGCCCGCAAGGCCGGACCTGGCACGAATCCAGCTCGCAGACTGGTCCCTCGACCAGCTCAACGAAGCGGTCGACGTCGCGGCGGCCATCGTTGCCGAAGTCAAGGCTGCACGAAGCCCGGCTGACTTTGAACCGAGCGGCAAGGCACCGTTGAGCGATGATCCACTCGTCCAGGCCATGCACGGCATCGGGATCCGCGGGTTGACGCTGTCGCCACCACCCGATGCTGCGACCACCACCGACACGGCGGTCGTCGGGGGTGCAGCATGAACGAGCACACCATGCATGCAGCCGAAAGCAGCCATCGCTCGATCGTCACCGCCAACGCGGGCTCGGGCAAGACGTACCTGTTGGCTAATCGCCTCATCCGATGGATGATCGAAGCCGCCCGGCGCAGCGGCGGTACCTGCGGCGCAGAGTCGATCTTGGCCATCACCTTCACGCGCAAGGCAGCCGGCGAGATCCTGGATCGGGTACTCCGGCACTTGGCGCTCGGTGCAACCAGTCCGGCCAGCCGCGAGCAGTTCGAGAAACCAGGCATGATCGGTCCCGCCACCGCAGCCGAGTACGCCTCGGTCCTGGCGCAGGTGCTCGATCACCTCGACCGGCTCTCGATCGGCACCATCGATGGCTTCTTCTCGCGACTGGGCAAGGCGTTCGCCGCCGAGCTTGGCCTTCCCGCTGAGTGGACGATCGCCAGCGACGACCAGGATCACGCCCAGCGTGCACTCGCCCTCTCGCGGCTGCTCGAGACCAAGCCTGATGCGGTCTGGGAACTCGTGCGCATGGTCACCGATGGCGCACCGAAGGCACGGCTGCACGACGCGCTGCTCACGTCGATCCGAACGCCCCTCGACTTGCTCGAGCTGGCTGATCGCCATGGCGTGGGCGATGCCCCGTGGCACGCGCTGACCGCAGATCACGTCCAGTTCTTCGAGGGCGCCCAGCTGCTCACGGCTGCCGACCTCGATGCTGCCCTGCGCGATCTCGCTGCGGCACCGGTGGCCACGACGAAGACCGGCACCCCTGACAGCAGGTGGGTCAAGGGGCGCAACACCCTGCTCGCCGCGGCAAAGCGCGGCGATTGGCGCACCGTGTCCGAGCTCGGCTTCGCCGCCAAGATCGCCGCAGGCGATGCCTACTACAAGGTCTCTCCCGACCCAGAGCTCGCCCGGTGCGTGCGCCGCATCGTGCATCATGCGCTGGCCATCGAGACCCGGCTCATCAAGCAGCGCATCGCCGGCTGCGTCGCGCTCGCTCGCGGCTTCAACGAGCACGCCAGCGCCATCCGTCACGCCGAGGGGCGTTACTCCTTTGCCGAAATCGGTTCGGCGATCGCTCGTGCCCATCGGCTGCAGGATGCGGGCAGCGACGGCCTCAATGAGATGCGCTACCGCCTCGACTGCGCCATCCAGGATCTGGCGATCGATGAGTGCCAGGACACGAGCCCCGACCAGTACAGCGTGCTTGCGTCGTTCATGGACGAGATCTTCGCCAGCCAGAGCGAACGCCGATTCATCATGGTGGGCGACCCGAAGCAGTCGATCTACGGCTGGCGCGGAGGCACGCCATCGCTGATCGGCCGCATCCGCGAGCAGCGCGCCGGCGGCCTTGATCCCGATGTGCAGCTTGCCGTGAGTCAGCGATCGCATCCGGCGGTCATGGACCTCGTCAACGCGGTCTTTGGCCCCTCGACCACGCTCACCCTGGCCGACCGCCTGCAATCGATCGATCGTGCCGCGATCGATCCCGTCCAGCATCACGCAGCCCTCCGTGCAGCAGGCATCAACGCCCCCAGCACCGTCGCGAGCTACCCCATCGACCGGGTCGTGGCTGACTGGACCTTCGTGCTGCATGAGAGTGCTCCGCGCCTGCAAGGCAAGCCCTCGACCATCTCAGCTTCGGGCACGCTGCCCGAGGAGTCCTGGTCGGCCGCCGCAGCCCGTGTGGCGCTGGCGGCGAGCCAACAGCGTCCACAAGCCACGATCGCCATCTTGGTGAACACGAACCAGCAGATCGGCGATGTCGTGCAGGCGCTGCGACAGCTGGGTGTGGGTGCGAGCGACGAGGGCCGCGGCTCGCTCATGGATTCGATGGTGGTGGCTGTGCTCATGGCGCTGTTGCGCGTGGCCGAGCAGCCGCTCGACCAGACTGCGTTGCTGATGGTCACGCAGCAACCCATCCGCACCGCGCTTGATGGCGTTGTGGCGATTCCTGAATACACCTCGGCGTTCGCTTGCGAGCGTCTGGGCGGCTCCATTCGTCAGGCACTGCACGAGCATGGACTTGCTCCGTGGCTGGAAGACGTGGCCCAGGCGCTCTCGCCGCTCTCGAGCGCGCGTGACCGCGTACGCGTGAAGCAAGTGCTGGCGCTTGCAACCACGGCACCTGCCGACATGGCCAGCCGACCGGAGCGGTTCGTTCGCCTGGTCCGCTCCACGGGTTCGCGCACCGTCAGCGGCGATCGCATCCGCGTGATGACGGTCCACGCGAGCAAGGGCCTTGAGTTCGACGAAGTGGTACTGCCCGCATTGAACGATGCACTTGACGAGGTCAAGGCCACGACCGGCGCGTGGGTATCGATCAATGATGGACCGGGTGGTGCACCGCTCGCGATCGGTCCGGTCGTGCGCAAGGACCTTGCCGAGCGCAGCCCGCTCCTGGCTGCCATCAACACCGAAGCCCGCGTCATTGAGCTCTTTGATGGTCTGTCGGCGTTCTACGTGGCGCTCACCCGCGCGAAGTCCGGTGCGCACCTGATCTGCACGGAGCCCACGAAGTCCGACGAACCCAGGCTCACGCCGCTCTGGCTGCTGCGCGTGTCGGTCGAGGGGTTCGACGCGGCCTACAAGCATGCATTCGTTGACGGCGGGGATCGCACCAAGCCCTTCTGGGGCAACGGCATCAGCTCGGCCGCCGTCGCTGCAGCATTGGGTGAATCCGTGGGTGACGCTGTGGGAGGGGCGACGGGCCATGCGTTGGATGAAGCGCCCAGCACACCGGCAACCACGCGCGTGCTGCCCACGGTCACCATTGCGGCAGCCGCCAAGACGGTCCGTACCGTTCGGGTCGCGCTCCCTGAAGCCGGCAGCGATCTGCTCGCCATGCGCCGCGGAACGCTCGTGCACGCGCTGCTGCGACAGGTGACCTGGTCAGATGCCGGCACAGGCCATGGCCTCGATGAAGCAGCCATCTCGCGAGCCCACGAGCTCGCGCAAGCCGAGTTGCGCTCACCGGTGCCTGCGGCGGAGCGTGATGCGGCGGTCGAACTCGTGCGCAGCGCGTTGGCTGGCCCCATGGGTGCTGCCCTCGCCAAGCCCAAGGACCACGCTCAATGGTCGGTCCACGGCGAGCTTCCGTTCCAATGCTTGCGCCCCGGTCGTGCAGGCGGCCGAGCGGGCGGCCGCATGGACCGCGTCGTGCTGGGCACCGATGGATCGCGCATCACGCACGCCCATGTGATCGACTTCAAGACCGGCTCGGTCGCGCAGTCTCGCGAAGCGGTGCTTGAGCACTACGGCGACCAGATGAGCGACTACCGCGCGGCCATGGCCGAGCTGACCGGCCTGCCGCCAGCAAGCATCATGGTCTCGCTGCTCATGATCGACCGCGGCGATGTGATCCCGGCCTGATCAGCTGCGCGGGCGACGGCCCCGTACGAGGGCAGCGCTTGGTTTGCTGCTCAGGCGACGACGGGCCCGACGCGGCGTGCCCCTCCGCACGCCGCGCCGGACTTGGTCGCGTCACCACTCACCACAGCCCTGTCCACACCGGGGATCCCCCGGCGCAACCCGCGGGGTATCCCGCGGGGTATCCCCCGATGTCACCCCCCGGGCATCCCGCGGGGCGTCCCCCGAAGCATCCCAAGCGGCCCCCCCCCGAGAAACCAACTCGAGGCTCGATCGTTCTCCACGAATCCGTCTCCCTCAACTCCGTCTCCCAACCATCCATCCCTCACCGCCGATCCGTCTCCTGTGGGGTTTCATCTCCCCAAGATCAATCCTCCACCGATCGATCTCCCCCTCGACCAACCCCCCCAGCATCTATCCCCCCTCAGCTCACTCCCCGTTGTTCGGAGGGGCTGCCGGCTCCGACCCCGGCAGCCCCCGTGCGATGCCGCCTGCGCGCTCACCATCGCGCGGCGATGATCGCGGTGTTGGTTCAGTCCACGGCGTACTCGAGCGTCACGACCACGCGCGCTTCCTTGTTGATGCAGGATGTGTCGTATGACCCGTTGCCGTCGAACTCGGCGCTGCCGGCGCACACGATGTCGAAAGCCCCCTGCGATGCGCTGACGAGCCGGCCGAGCCGGCCACCGGAGCCATCCACAAGAAGGTTGGCACGCTCGCGGGCATTGCCCGTGCCCTGGTCGATGAGTTCCAGCTTGAGCGACTCGATCGTGCTCACCAGGTAGCGCGGGCTCGCGCTGCCCACTTCGTGGCCCTCGCGGATGAGGTCCGTCGACCGCATCGCGATGCGTTCGACCAGCCGCACATCCGTGGACCAGATCGTCACGGAGCGGCGCAGGGTGTACACCTCGATCTCGTTGGTCAGATTGCCCTCCGTGTCGCGTCGGTTCTCGCTGCTTGTGCGCACGCTGTCGACCTCGATGGCGGCTGGAGCGATGCCCTGCTCCACGACGAAGCCGCGGAGCGCCGACGTGCTGGCATCGAGCTTCTGGAACGCCTCCGGAAGTGAACCTGCTCGGGCAGTGACGGTACCCGTCCACCACGCCTGATCGGCGCTGACGGGGGCCGTACCCACACCCTTGACCCGGATCACGTTTGGCTGGCGCATGCTGCGCACGGCGCTGGAGACCTCACCGCTGGCCGCGATGACACCGAAGGCGAGCGCGGCACCGAGCAGGAACATGCCAGCGCCGGGGGTGCGCGACCACCCTGACCATGATGCCCACCGGGACGACCATGCATCGGGCTGACGCTGCGCCGTACCGCTGCTGCCGACACTCGACGCTGTCGTGGCTGCATCGCTGCGGTGCGCATCCTGCGCACGACTCTGCGATCCATCCTGAGGATGGTGATCCATGCTGGCCTCCGTGCCATGCGGCCGGCAGACGGCACGATCGGGGCAGCCATCGCACGCGCGACGCTGCCCGAAAAGCCCTTGCCAAACCGTTGTTTTTGAGCATTGCTCGACCGTGACCGATCGAGCACGCGCAGGCTAGGACGATCCCGACACCTGTCAATGGGAAATCGCGTGATTTTCGATCAGGGCTTCGGCGTGGGGGCGAGCATCGCCTCGAGCTCGCTCGTCGCACCCGCCTGCACGGCGAGTTCACGCGCCCGGGCCAGGGCCGTCGATCGCTCCTCGCTTGGCTCCGGCAACCGATTCGCCAACTGGCCGACCAACCGCCAAGCGACACCGGGCACGACCTTGGTGAACTCAGGGTTGGCGATGGTCGCTCGAAGGAGCGCGACGGCGTCATCGATCCTGCCGAGCAACGCAAGCGCCCGAGCCTCGCTGTCGATTGCCGCCATCGTGGCCTTGCTGGTCAAACCGTACTTGGCTTCGAGCACCGTTCGGGCGGCGGCGATCGACGGCAGGGCCTCGGCGGCCTGGCCCAGCTGCAACTGCAACTTCCCGTAGTTCAGCCGACTGATCGCGGTGGTCGGGGCGTCGGCCCCGGCAACGGCAGCCTTGCGCTCCAGGGCCTGACGGTGCATGGCCAAGGCCTCCTCGAGCCGCTCCTGCTCCTCAAGCGCCAGGGCCAGGTTGTTGATCATGACCGCGGTCGCCAAGTGGTCGGGACCGTGTACGCGCTCGTACCGCTGCAGGAGGTCGCGGAACAGCGCCTCGGCACGCGCGCCCTCGCCCTGCTCCCGCAGCGTGCTCGCCAGGTTGTTCTTCATCTTCAGGGTGTACGGATGGTCCTCGCCGAGGACCTTGCCGGCCCGGATCGCCGCCGGTTCAAGGACGGCGATCGCCTCGGTCCGGCCCTCGGCCGTTCGCAGGGCCAGCAGGCAGACCGAGAGGTTGTTGGCACTCACCAACGCATCCGGGTGGTCATCCCCGAGCAGCCGCGATCGGTCCTTCATCAGGGCGCGGCCAAGGTCGATCGCCTCGGGGATGCGTCCTGCCAAGCGATCGACCTCGGCAAGGTTGGATCGGATCTGGAGCACCGAGGGATCGTCCGCTCCGACGAGCGCGGTGCGTCGTTCCAGCGCCTCCTTCAAAGCCACCAGCGCCTCATCGAGCTTGCCCTGGTCCACCAAGGCCCAGCCGAGGGAGGCCAGCACCCGGATCCGATCGGGGTCATCGGGCCCACATGCACCGAGCAGGCGCTCATGTGCGGAGCGGAGCCCCTCCACCGCGCGATCGACGCGGTCGAGGACTCGGTCGACCTCCGCCAATTCCGCATCGGCCGACATGGTTTGCGGGCTCGACGCCCCGTAGCCGGTCTCTGCCGCCTCGCGCGCGAGCTTCAGGAAGCGCTCGGCCTCAGGCCAGGCACCGATGTTGAAGTATGCCTGGCCCAGCATGCTCGCCAAGTCGTGACGGACCTGATCATCCATGGCCGCATCAGTCTCGAGGCGACGCGCCGACTCGGCGAGCACGAGCTTCATCACGGTCGTGTCCGCCTCGCGTGCTACTTCGGGAGTGACACCAAGAACGGTCTCCTTGGTGAACTTGAGCAGCTCCTTGGTGCGCGCAAGCTGCCGCTGGGTGGCCCGGAACTGCGCACGGGCTT
>SYIB01000279.1 GCA_005798965.1 Planctomycetia bacterium | reverse complement strand
GGCGATGCACAGGCGGTGCTGCTGCCCGCCGGACAGGCCCAGTGCACTTGCATGCAGGCGATCCTTGACTTCAGTCCACAGGGCCGCCGAGCGCAGGCTCTGCTCGACCAAGTCCTCGAGGTCGGCGCGGCTGTGACGCCAGTGGAGGCGGGGCCCGAACGCCACGTTGTCGAAGATGGACTTTGGGAACGGGTTGGGCCGCTGGAAGACCATCCCCACGCGCCGGCGCAGGTCAACCACATCGACTGATCGGGCAAGGATGTCCTCGCCGTCGAGCGTGAGCGTGCCGCTGGCGCGGGCCCCGATGATGGTGTCGTTCATGCGGTTCATCCACCGCAGGAAGGTGCTCTTGCCGCAGCCGCTGGGACCGACGAAGGCCGTGACGTGCTGGCGAGGGATGTCGAGCGAGATCCCCTTCAAGGCCTGGAACGCGCCGTAGAAACCGTCGAAGCCGGCAGCCTTGATCGAGATCGGCTCGGCGGTGCCGGGCATGCCCGCAGCGCCCTGGGCCATGGTGGGGTTGGTCGGCATCGAGGACATCATGGTCATTGGAGTGGTTGTTGGAGCCGCTGGCGCACGAGGATTGCCAAGGCATTGAACGACATGAGCACGGCCAGCTGCACGATGATGGCCGCTGCGGCGATCTCCTGGAAGGAGGCCTTGGCGCGACCGGCCCAGTTGAAGATCTGCATCGGCAGCACCGTGAACTCGGACATCAGGTTGGCGGGCGTCTCGAGCACCATGAGTGGGGCACCGAGCACGAGGATCGGTGCCGCCTCGCCGATCGCGCGGCTCATCGCCAAGATGGCGCCGGTCATGACCATCGGCAGGCTCGACGGCAGCGTCAGCCGCCAGACCATCTGCCATCTCGTACTGCCCAGCGCCAGCGCGCCTTGGCGCAGGGAACTGGGCACGGCGCGGATCGCTTCCTGGCTGGCGACGATCACGATCGGCAGCACCACCAAGGCCAGCGTCAGGCCGCCTGCCAGCACGCTTGATCCAAAGGGAAGTCGGAGGTAGAGCAGCGACTCGGGGTTTCCGAGCTCGATCGGCTCCGACCCCGCGCGCCAGCCGAAGAATCGGCTGAAGGCCGTGAGCCCAATGATGCCGTAGACGATGCTGGGCACGCCCGAGAGGTTGCTGATGTTGATGCGGATGAACTCGGTGAGCCGGCTGCGCTTGGCGAATTCCTCGAGGTAGATCGCGGTGCCTACGCCGACGGGCAGCGCGGTGAGCGCACAGATCGTGCAGACCCAGATGCTGCCCACGAGCGGTGCCCGGATCCCGGCCTGGTCGGGCTTGCGCGAGGCGAAGTTGGCAATGAAGTCGGGGCTCAGACGGTGGACCCCGTCCATCATGATGCTCACGATGAGCACCGCAAGCACGCAGACCGCCAGCCCGGTGCAGGCCACGCAGGTCGCCAGGAACATCCTGTTGGCCAGGAGCCTGCGCGCGACCGGCACGTGCGGGGCGTCGGTCACTCGTACTCCTCCCGGAACCGCTTGAGGATCGCGGTGCCGGCCAGCGTCAGGGCAAGCGTCATGATGAAGAGCGTGGCGGCCACCGCGTAGCTTGAGGCGTATTCCACGCTGTTGGCCTGCGCATCACCCGTGAAGATGGCGACGATGAAGCCGGTCATCGTCTGCACCTGGCTGGCGGGATTCATGGTCATTTGCGCCAGCCCGCCTGCGGCCAGTGCCACGATCATGGTCTCGCCGATGGCTCGCGTCAGCGCCAGGAGGAAGCTGGCCATGATCCCGCTGAGTGCGGCGGGAAGCACCACCTTGACCGAGGTATCGAACTTGGTGCCACCGAGGGCGGAGCTCCCGTCACGCAGGCTTTGTGGCACCGCGCGCAGTGCATCCTCGCTCAGCGAGCAGACGATGGGCAGGATCATGATGCCTACGGCGAGTCCTGCGCTCAGAGCGTTGTAGGTGCCGAAGGCGTCGCTGACCCGCTGCAGCGCCGGGGTGATCACAGCCAGTGCGAAGAACCCGTAGACGACCGTCGGCACGCCGGCGAGCACCTCGAGCGCCGACTTGAGCACCACGCGCAGCCGCGGTGGTGCGTACTCCGAGAGATAGATCGCCGTGACCAGTCCGATGGGGAGCGCGAAGGCGCCTGCGATCACGGTGACCAGCAGGGTGCCGCAGACCAGTGGCAGGACGCCGAACTTCTGCTCCCCGCCCAGAAGCGGGCTCCACTCGGTGCCTGTGAAGAAGGGCAGGATGCCGATGCCCGGCTTGTCGGGGAAGCCCGTGAAGAAGCCCCAGGCCTCGAGTCCAAGGACCGCCACGATCGAGAAGGTGGTCACGATCGACAGGAGCGAAAACGAGAGCAGCACCGACTTCACGACCCGCTCGCTGCGGTCACGCGCCGACCGCGGGATCGGCGTGCCTCGGGCGGCAGAGGTTGTCGCGGCGGATGCCGATCGGGACATCATGGAATGTTACGGCCATGCCCCGCAGACGGGGCGCACGGATGATTCAGACTGAGTTCAAGTTCAGCGGTAGACCGAGCGGAACGTGCCGTGGATTTCCTTGCCGTCTGCCCCCACGAACTGCGTCCCGGTTCGGCGTGCGAACCAGTTGGCGCGCACCATCGACTGCAGGTCCGCAGGGAGCTTGATGTAGCCGACTTCCGGCGCGAACTCGGGCGCCTTCTCGACGAGGTAGTCGACGAACGCTACGACCTGCGGCTTGGCCAGCGATGCTGCGTTGACGTAGTAGAAGAGCGGTCGGCCGAGCGGCTGGTAAGAACCGTCCTCGACGGTCTCGGGGCTCGGCGCGACGGGGCCCTTGCCACCGTCGATCGCGACGCCGCGAAGCTTGCCCTCGTTCTCCATCAGGTAGGCGATGCCGAAGAAGCCGATGGCGTTCTTGTTGTCGAGGATGCCGCGCACGAACACGTTGTCATCCTCGCTCACGCTCATGTCGCCGCGAACCTTGCCGTCCTTGCCCATGACGGCTTCCTTGAAGTAGTCGAAGGTGCCCGAATCCGTGCCGGGGCTGAAGATCTGGATGGCTTCGTTGGGCCATGCGGGGTTCAGTTCGCTCCACGTCTTCACCCCGCCATCCATGTAGATGCGCTTGAGGTCCGCGACCGTCAGCGACGTGGCCCACGTGTTGGCCTTGTTCACGACGACCGACAGCCCGTCGAAGGCCACCGGGACTTCGATGAACTCGATGTTGTTCTTGCGTGCGAGTTCGACCTCGCCCGGCTTGATCGCGCGGCTCGCTGCGGTCAGGTCGATCTCACCGGCGCAGAAGCGCTTGAAGCCGCCCCCGGTGCCGGACATGCCGACTGACACATTGACCTTGGGGGCGACCTTCTTGAACTCTTCCGCAGCGGCCTCGGAAATCAGGAAGACGGTGCTCGAGCCGTCGAGACGGACGGGCCCCGTGGCCTTGGTCGCCTCGTTGGCAGGGGACTGCGGTGAGCAAAGGGCGACGATGGCGGTGAGTGTGGTCAGGAGCATGGGAATTTCTCGGGTTGGGGCAGCGACCGTAGCACGAACAATGTTCAGGTTGTGTTAAGGCGCCTCTGAGAGCAGGCTCTTGCCGGCATCGGCCAAGGGAAGCCGGATCGTAAACCGCGAACCCTTGCCGACCACGCTCTGGGCATCGACGGCACCACCGTGCGCAAGCGCGATGTGCTTGACCAAAGCGAGGCCGAGTCCCGTCCCGCCGAGCTCGCGGCTGCGCGCCTTGTCCACGCGGTAGAAGCGCTCGAAGATCCGGGGAAGGTGCTTGGACGCGATGCCCGGTCCGTTGTCGGTGACCTCGATCTCGACCACGTCGCCGGCAAGTCGCCCCGCGACCTCGACGCTCGAACCGGTGGGCGAGTACTTGATCGCGTTCGAGACGAGGTTCGCCACCGCTTGGTGCACCAGCGTGCGGTTGGCGAAGACGCGGATCCCGGGATTGCATGAGACCGAGAGAGCGACCTGCTTCGCCCGTGCCGTGTCGCCGAGCTCGCCTTGGACAGCGCCGAGCGCCTCGCCGATCTCCATATCTTCGAATTCAAGTCTGGTCCTGGAATCGATCTGGTCCAGCGACGCGAGGCTCAGAAGGTCTTCGACCAGCATGGACAGCCGGCGCGTGTTGCGGTGGATGATCTCGATGAAGTGGCTGATCTGCTGGGGATCGTCGTAGCCGATCTCCTGAAGCGTCTCCACATAACCCTTGATGTTCGTGATCGGCGTGCGCAGCTCGT
>SYIB01000278.1 GCA_005798965.1 Planctomycetia bacterium | reverse complement strand
GCGACCGAGTCGACCAGGGATGCCTTGCAGGCTTCTGCCGCGCTGCCGCAGTTCGCGATGCAGGAACCCAAGCGTGCCGGTCGACCCTATCGATTGCAGCTGCGCGACGATGTCCACATCACGCGTGAACGAAGCGGCAAGTCCAGTTCCATGACCGGTGACCAGCTGGTGGCCTACTTCCACCTCGAGGAAGGTCAGGCTGGCGATGCGCTCGTCGATGCCCATGTTCCGTCGTCGCCAGTGGCCATCATGCACGGTCCCGCGAGTCGTTCGGCGTGCGTTGGCCCGACTTGGGGTGGTGGGGCAGGTGCTGCATCGGTTCCTGCGATCGTCGCGTCGCAGGTCCTTGCGTCGGTTCCATCACAACCAACCAGAACGCTGTTGCTCGAGGATGCCGAGCGTGTGGTCGTGCGCTTCGCGGGCCCGCTCCTGATGCGCCCAGCCGGGGCGGATGAGCAGCCGCCTGCCGACGATCGCATGCGGATTGAGCTCGATGGGCTGCCGGTCGAGCTGGCGGACCTGCCGATGGCGCTGCGCGCGCCGGATGTGACCATCGATCTCGTGCGCACGACCGATGGGGATCAACCCGAACGAATGCTCGCCAAGGGCGGCGCACGCGCCACCGACGGCACGCGGGTGATCGAGGCATCGACCATGGACATCCTGCTCGATGGGCAGCCCGGCGGGAGCGAGCCTCGGCGGGCGATCCTCACCGATGGCGTGCGGCTGTCCGATCGCGAGCGCGCCGCCAGCGCGCAATCGGCTGACATCCGCTTCGCGCGGGGCGGCGATGGCAAGGCGCAGCCGCGGCGTGCCGAGTTGCGCGGCGGCGTGACGATGGTCGAGGGACCGCGCACGGTGGGCGCAAGTGATCTTGACCTTGACTTCGTGGAGGTCGATGGTGCGGCACAGCCGATGCGAGCGCGCCTGCGCAATGAGGTCCGCATCAGCGACGACCTGCAGGTTTTGTGGGCGAAGGAAGTGGATTGCTCGTTCGGCCCCATGGAAGGATCGAAGGGACATCAGCTCGTGCAGGCCGATGCATCGTCGACGGTCCAGCTGCAGGTCAAGGATGGCGCGCGGGTCTTCGCTGACTCGCTGCAGGCCGATCTGGTGCGGCGTCAGGCGCTCCTGCGTGGGCCCGGTCTGCAGGTCGTGCGCGGTCCGGTCCGCGTGGACCAGATCGCGTCGCTGCGCGTGGACGAGCGGGAGCGCTCTGCGCGCGTGGATGGTCCGGGGCGTGCACAGGGGTTCGAGAGCTCGCTCCTTGCTGACGCGCTCGCCTCGGCCAAGGCCACGGCGCCCAAGGAACCCTCGCTGCGAAAGCAGTTCGAGGCCACTTGGCAGGAGCAGATGGCGTTCCAGGAGCGCGAGGCAGATGGTGCAGTGCTCGATCTGCGTGGCGAGGTGGCCTTGCGCGCGGAGCCCGAAGTGGGTGAGATCGACCTGCTTGATGCGCGCGCGGTGACGGTCGAGTTCCTGCCCAAGGCGGCATCGGACGGCTCATCGTCCACCAGCGCGAAAGCTGGAGCGTCGGCGTCCGAATCGACCGCAGGTGGCAAGGACCTTCGCGTGAGCAGGGTCGTGGCGGTCGGTGGCGCACAGGTGCAGAACCAAGTGTGGACCATGAGCAACGGGCGCCGGGTCGGGGATCCTCGGCTGGTCCGGTTGCAGGGCGAACGCCTGGAGTTCGACATGGTCCGCAGCGAGGTGGCCGTGCCAGGAGTCGGTTCGGTGCTGGTGAACAATCCGTCGGCCGCGGGGGCACGCGCTGCGAGCTTCGTCGGTCCAGGTACCGAGGGAGTGACGCGCTTTCGCTTCGCGGACGGCATGCAGATCAAGCAACTCGCGGGCGACCTTCATCGCATGAGCATGCGAAAGTCGGTCGAGGTGGCGCACGCGGGCCCGCGCGAGGGCGACACGTTCACGCTGACCTGCGCAGCGCTCGATGCCGATCTCTTTCGTCCCGCTGCAGCTGGGACCGCCAAGGATGAGGTGATGGGATTCGGCGGTGCAGCCGAGATCCGGACCCTGTCGGCGCAGGGGGCAGTCTTCGTGCGTACCTCGCAGTTCGACTGCGAGTGCGAGTCCTTCGACTACGACGCGACCATGCAGGTGGCCGTGATGCGAGCTGCGCCCGGGCGGCTCATTGCGCTCGTGCCGACCGGCCAGTCCACGCCCACGCGAGCCGCCGCGTTCCGCTGGGACATGGCGGCAGGAAAGCTCACGGTCGAAAGCGCGCAGGGTGGCCTGCGCCGCTGACGCCAATGACAGGCCTCAGGCGAGGGCGAGTTCGGGAGCGGAGGGGCGAGCTGCCATGCGGTCCATCGCAAACGGCGCTCCGAGTTCCTCGCACAGCATGCGCGAGGTGATCTGGCTGGACAGGAAGATGACCGGCAGGCCTGAACCGGGGTGGGTACCGCCGCCGACCAGCCACAGTCCATCGAAGCCCTGCAGTCGGTGCTGCGGTCGGCGATGCAGCATTTGGCCGAGGTTGTGGGCCAGGTTGAAGGTCGCTCCGTGATTGATGCGCTCGGCCTCCCAATCGGCCGGTGTGACGAGCCGCTCGGTCTTGATGCGGCGCGCCACGTCTGGAATGCCGAGACGGTGCTCGAGCTGGTGCAGTGCGTCGGCGCGAAGCTTGGGTCGCATCGACTCCCAGTCCACGGTGCAATGACCGGCCTTGTTGTTCGTCGAGGGCAGCAAGACGTAGAGCGAGCTGCTGCCATCGGGCGCCAGCGTGGGATCGATTCGGGACGGATTGCAGGCGTAGATCGAGGGATCCTCGCTCCAGCAGCCGCGCTCGGCGATGTCCTTGAGGTTCTCGGTGTACGTCTCGCTGGTGTAGATCGTGTGGTGGGGCAGGTCGACGGTGCCGTCGAGGCCCAGGTACATCATCACGGTGCTGCACGAATAGCGCTTGGCATCCAGCACGGCATCCTGCTGGTCGCGTCGGCGAAGTTCGGCGGGGATCAGGTTCTTCATCGCCCAAGTCGCATCCGCGTTGACGATGACCTGGCCGTGCCGATGCTCGAGACCATCGACCATCACACCGCGGACCGTGCGGCCATCGAAGGTCAGCCGCTCGACCGGCGAGGAGGTATGGATGCGCACGCCCATCGAGCGCGCGATGTCACCCATCGCCTGCATGAGCGCGTTGCATCCGCCGGTGGGGTGCCAGATGCCGTACTCGTACTCGATGAAGGGCAGGATGCTGAACAGGCTCGGGCACTCGAAGGGGCTCATGCCCAGGTACTTGCTCTGGAAGCAGAGCGACAGCCGGACCAACGGGTCCTGGAAGTACTCACCCAGATGCGTATGCAGCGACTGCCACGGCTTGATCTTCGGAGCAACCTTGATCGCATCGAGCGTGAGCAGGTCGTAGAGCCCGCGCATCGGAGCCTCGAGGATCGGCGTCATGGCTGCGAGCTTGGCTCGGTTGTCATCGAGGAAGCGTCGGAACGCCACGCCATCACCGGCACGGCGCGAATCGAACTGCTGCACCATGCGCGCGACGTCCTGCGTGGCATCGATCTGCACGGCAGGTGCGCCG
>SYIB01000277.1 GCA_005798965.1 Planctomycetia bacterium | reverse complement strand
GCCGGCGCCTGCAGCTGCAGCCCGACCGGCAGGGCGTGGCCGCTCGAACGATCCACGCCGCCGGGCAGGCTGATGCCCGCGATGCCCGCGATGTTCGTGTTCACGGTGTACACGTCATTCATGTACATCTGCAGCGGATCGGTCACGCCGCCGATCGTGAACGCGGCAGTGGGCGCCGTGGGGCCGAGGATCACGTCGCACTGCGCGAAGGCCGTGTCGAACTCCTGCTTGATGAGCCTGCGGATCCGCAGCGCGCGGTCGTAGTACGCGTCGTAGTAGCCGCTTGAGAGGACATAGGTGCCCAGCATGATGCGGCGCTGCACTTCCGGGCCGAATCCTTCGCTGCGGCTGCGTGCATAGAGCTCCTCGAGGCCTTCGCCTGCCCGCTGCGCCGCACGGTGCCCGTAGCGGATGCCGTCGAAGCGCGCGAGATTGCTGCTGGCTTCGGCGGGCGCGATCACGTAGTAGGTGCTGATGCCGTGGTCGGTCATCGGCAGGTCGATGTCCACGAGGGTCGCACCGGCGGAGCGGAGGAGCGTCAGCGCATGATCGAGCGCTTGGGTGACCGCTGGATCATTGTTGTGCAGGTACTGCGATGGCACGCCCACACGCAGCGTGCGCGGGTCGGTCGCTGGCGTGGCCTGCCAGTCATCGACGGTGACCGCTGCGCTGGTCGAGTCGTGCTCATCGATGCCGGCCATGACGCCATGAGCCAGCGCGGCATCGCGCACCGTGGACGCGAACGGTCCGATCTGGTCGAGACTGCTGCCGAAGGCCACGAGCCCCCAGCGGCTGATGCGGCCGTAGGTCGGCTTCAGGCCGACGATGCCGCAGAAGGCCGCAGGCTGCCGGATGCTGCCGCCCGTGTCCGAGCCCAGCGACAGATCGCAGAGCCCCGCGGCCATTGCAGCCGCCGAGCCACCGCTTGAGCCGCCCGGCGTGCGCGTGGGGTCGTGCGGGTTGCGGACCACGCCCCAGGCGCATGTCTCGCTGCTCGAACCCATCGCAAACTCGTCCATGTTGGTCTTGCCCACGATCACGGCGCCGGCACCAACGAGCCGCGTGACGACCGTGGCATCGAACGGCGACCGGTAGCCCTCGAGCATCCGGCTCGAGCAGGTCGTCTGACCAAGCGTTGTGGCAATGTTGTCCTTCACGGCCACGCACACGCCGGCGAGGGGGCC
Organism: Planctomycetia bacterium; assembly: GCA_005798965.1. Classification (GTDB taxonomy): domain Bacteria; phylum Planctomycetota; class Phycisphaerae; order Phycisphaerales; family SM1A02; genus SYIB01. The sequence continues at coordinate 3,886 of SYIB01000277.1, read as the reverse complement.
CGGGTCGCGGCCGGCAGCGATCAAGGCATCCACGGCCGCTGCACGTTCGAGTGCGGCCTCGTGGAAGACCTCGTGGTAGGCGTTGAGGCCGGGGTTCGCGGTATCGATCGCGTCGAGCGTGGCGCGGGCATGATCGACGGCACGCAGCGCTCCGGAGCGAACGGCCGCAGCGACGGCGGTGGCATCGGGACGGTTCATGCGCTGTCGCCTCCGAGCACCTTGGGCACAGCGATGAAGTCGCCTTCGCGGGCCGGCGCGTTCATGAGCACCTGCTCGAGCGTGAGCACCGGGCCGGGCTCATCGGCGTCGAGACGGTTCACCGAATCGAGGGGATGCGCCATCGGCTCGACGCCCGAGGTATCGACCTGGCCGAGCCGGGCGATGTGCGAGAGCACCGAGGCGAGCTGCGTCCGATACGACTCGATGGTCGTCTCGTCGAGGTGAAGCCGCGCCAGGCGCGCCACGTGCGCCACGTCCTTCGAACTCAGGCTTGTCGGTGATTCGGCCATGTGAGCAAGGAGTCTAGTGGCGCGGTGCAACCACACGCCCGCTTCGCGCGAAGCAGGATGGACTACGATCCTCGTTTCGCCATGGATGACCACGATCACGAAGCCCCTTTCGCCCCGCGCCCATCGCGGCTGGACCTCGTGCGTCGAGCATCGCTGAGCCTGGGCATCGTGCTCGGTGCGATCGTGCTCGTGATCTGGATGGTGCGTACACGGCCGGTCGCGGCGACCAGGCAGCCCGACGAACGCCCCACCCCGATCGCAGTCATGGAAGTTTCGCCCATGCCGGCAGTGCGCGGGATCCGCGGCTACGGCACCGTGCGCGCCCTCGAATCGGCCGATGTCGCCGCCCGTGTCGAGGGCGTGGTCGTGGCGCTCGGCCCGGGCGTGCGCGAAGGCATGCGTGTCGAGAAGGGTGCGGCCCTCCTTGAGCTCGATGGCGATGATGCACGGCGGCAGCTCCGGGCGGCACTGCAGTCGCTGGCGGCACTTCGGGCGCAGAAGCAGGGGCTTGACATCGAAGAGCGCGCGCTCGCCGATTCCCTGCGATTGGCCGACGAAGAACTCAAGCTCGCGCGCGAGGAGGTTGCCCGAGTCGAGGCGGCCTTCGTCGACGGCGTCGCGCTGCAGCGTGAACTCGACCGCGCACGCACGACTGCACTGGCCGCTGACCGCGGGCTCTCGATGGCACGCGAGGCGCTCGAGATGGTCGCACCACGCCGCGAGGCGCTCGCTGCCCAGGGCGAAGCGCAGTCCGAGGCCGCTGAACGCGCGCGACTCTCGGTCGAGCGCTCCACGATCGTGGCGCCCATTGCCGGCATCCTGCAGTCGCTGCCGGTCGAGCCCGGCGAGACCGTTGCGCCGGGGCGTGTGGTCGCGCGCATCGTCGAGCCATCGCGGCTGGAGGTGCCGATCGCGCTGCCCGCATCGAGCCGCAGCGCACTCGCCACGGGCCAGCGCGTGCAGGTGATTGAAGCCTCCGGTGTGGTGGTCGAGGGTTCGCTCACGCGCTTGGCGCCCGAGGATGATCCGATCGCACGCACCCTGGTCGCCTGGGCCGAGTTGCCCGGCGGTTCCGGACTCGTGCCGGGCTCGTTCGTCGAAGCCACCGTCTTCGCGCCCGATGCGACGCCGCGCACCGTGGTGCCGCGTCGGAGCGTGCGCAACGATCGCCTGCTGTTGGTGGAGGATGGCCGCGTGCGCTGGCAGCCTGTGCGCACCGCCTACGCGATTCGTCGCGCCCAGCCTCAGTCGGGTCTTGATGATGTCGAGTGGCTCGCCCTTGAGGAGCCCCTGCCGCAGGGCACGCTGGTCGTGCTCGATGCCGCACGGCGCGTCGAGGTCGGTGCACGCGTCGAGCCGCTGCGTCCGGGCGAATCGGCGGCCAGCGTGGTCGAGCCCACGGCCGTGCCCGGGACCGAGCCGTGATCGAGGGCCTGATCCGGTTCGGGGTCCGCAACCGCGTGCCGGTCACGCTGGTGATGTGGGCGCTGGTGCTCGGCGGGGTGTGGAGCGCGCTCACCATGCGGCGCGAGTTCTTTCCGGAGGTCGATCCGGATGCCGCGCAGGTGGTGCTCTCGTACGCAGGCGCGAGCCCGTCGGAGATCGAGGAGAGCCTCGCGCGCAAGGTCGAGGACGCCGTGCGCGAGGAGGACGATGTTGAGAAGGTGACGACGAGCATCGTCGAGGGTGGCGGCGCTGTCGTCATCAAGTTCGGCGACGGCATCGACATCGACGAGAAGCTCGAGGACCTGCGCACGCGCATCGATGGCCTTCAGGACCTGCCGCCCGAGGCGGACCGATTGAAGGTGATCGACTGGAAGCCGATCCTGCCCGTGGTGCAGGTGGCGGTGTACGGCGACGTGGATCCACGATCGATCAAGACCGCGCTGCGGCAGGTCGAGGACGACCTTCGCGCCTGGCGCGGGATGGGCCGCATCCTCGTGGCCGGACTGCGCGATGACGAACTGCGCGTGGATGTACGGGACGAGGAACTCGTGCGCCACGGCATCCCGATCACGCGCGTGGCCGATGCGGTCGGTGCATGGATGCGTGAGGTGCCCGGCGGTGCGGTACGGTCCTCCGACGGCGAGGCTGCGGTGCGCACGCGCGGGGTCGACGAGCGCGCGCAGGCCATGAATGGCATCGTGCTGAAGGCGCTCCCCGATGGAACGTCGGTCACGCTTGGCGATGTGGCCACGGTCGTCGAGGGTTTCACCGACGACATCACGGGTTGGCGATTTCAGGGCGAACCGGGTGCGAACCTCACGATCCTGCGTGCGGTGGGGCAGGATGCGGTGCGCATGGCGGAGTTCACGCGCGGGTACGTCGCGGCCCGCGCCGGCGAGCCCATGGCGGCCAGCCCGCTCGAGCGGCTGCTCGACAGCCCACGGCTGCAGGGCTGGGAGTCGGGTCTTGCCCGCGGACCCATGCCCGATGGCGTGCACATCGCCAAGCACAATGACCTCGCCCGCCTGATCGAGGGGCGCATCGAGCTCGTCACGGAGAACGCGTGGCAGGGAGCTGCGCTCGTGTTCCTCACGCTGCTGATGGGTGTGTCGGTGCGCGGGGCGTTCTGGGTGATGAACGGGATGGTCGTGGCGATCTTCGGCACGATCCTGCTGATGAACCTCGCCGGCGTGACCATCAACATGCTCACGATGTTCGGGCTGCTCATCGCCCTCGGCATGCTTGAGGACGATGCGGTCGTCTTCACCGAGTCGATCGATGACATGGCGCGCCGCGGTGCGGAGCCGGAGCGTGCCGCGATCGAAGGCACCACGCGCATCTTCTGGCCCGTCTTTGCGAGCATCCTCATCAGCATCGTGGCGTTCGTCCCGCTCGCACTCGTCAAGGGCACGATCGGCGACCTGCTGAGCGACCTGCCGATCGTCGTGGCGCTCGCCCTCGCCGTGAGCCTGATCGAGACGAGCTGGATGCTGCCGAGCCACATGGCGCACTCGATCGCGCTGTTCCGCAATGGGCGCCGCGTCTGGCTCGATGCCGTGACGGCGCCATTCGATCGCTGGCGCGATGGCCGGCTGTGGCCCTTCCTCGAGCGCCGCTACCGGCGCTTGGCGACCTGGGCGGTCGACCATCGCTGGATGACGATCAGCGTCGCGATTGCGGGCTTCATCGTCAGCGTGGGTGCGGTGATCGGCGGTCGCGTGCCCTTCGAGTTCCTGCCCAGCGACGACACCGAGAGCTTCTTCGTCGATTTCCGGCTGCCCTTGGGCACCAGCATCGAGCGCACGCGCACGGTCGCCACGCGCATCGAGGCAGCGGTGCAGGAGCAGCCCGAGGTCCGTGCAGCGGTCACGCTCACGGGCTTCACGATCAACTACGAGACCGGCAGCGCCAACTCGATCAACGGCAATGTC
>SYIB01000276.1 GCA_005798965.1 Planctomycetia bacterium | reverse complement strand
CGCCATCAGGATCAGGCCCCAGATCAGGAGTCCTCGGCCGCCAATCCGGTCGACCAGGAAACCAACGGGTGTCTGCCCGATCCCGCTCGCAATACTGAACGCCGTCATGACGAATCCGAGCGCCGCGTAGGAAACGCCGAACTCATCTTTCAGAATTGGATAGAGCGGCGGCAGGATGATCGTGTAGGCGTGACTGAAGAGATGCGCGCCGCTGATTAATCCGATGACTTTGACATCGCGACGACTGGTCGCTAGAACGGCCGATTGATCCACCGCTCACCTTTGCTCTGCGAAGAGGTCAGAGTCATGGTTCGGTCGCGCGGCGTCAACCGAATTCCTAGTGGCGTCGCGGGCGGCGCAAAATGCTGTTGCGGTCCACCGAAGCGACGACCAGTTGCAAGACCCGGCCATTGCGGCGAAGCGTCAGGGGAATCTCGACACCGGCATCGCCCAGACTCCAGATCCGACGGAACGTTGCGGCGAGATCGACAGTCCGTTCGCCGGCCACCTCGATCACCTGATCGCCCGGCCGCATGTCGGCCTTTTGCGCCGGTCCGCCATTCGCCAAGCCAACCACTACGATCGACCGTTCCGATTGCGCGAGGTAAACGCCAAGCCACGGCCTAGGCGGCGTCGCCGGGCGACCCAATCGCACCAAATCGTCGAAGATCAGGCGTAAAAGGTCGATCGGCACGAACATGTTGCCGGCGAGTTCCACTTGCTCGCGCGCCTGTTGTACGAAGAGCGAGCCCACGCCGGCGACACGCCCCTGGCGATCGATCAGACCGGCACCGCCCCACGACGGGTGTGCCGGTGCCGTGAACAAGGCCTGGTCGAGCACGTATTCCCAAGAACCGGCAAACTCGCGTTTCGACACGACCCGCGCGCTCAGCGCGTGGCGCCGTCCGCCACCGCCACCAATGATGACCGGGTCGTTGATGCGGATGTCCTGGGCACTGCCGAGTGGCATGACCGGAATACCGAGCGGCCGATGTGCCTGAACGAGACCGAACCCGGTCTCGTGGTCATAGGCCAACACCGAGCCGGGGACGACCCGTCCGTCCGTCGTCGTCATCCACACCTGCTCGGCTTCGGTAACGAGATAGCCGATCGTCAGAACGATGCCGTTCTCGCGAATCAGAATGCCGTTGCCGAGCCGATCTGTCCCTAGGATCGGGGCGGTGAAAGCATCGTCCGGCACGAGAGCGCGCATGTTGACGACGGACGCAAGCGTTCGCTCCAGGTCGAAGGTGACATCGTCGACCCGCGGCCTCGCGTCGTCGGGAATTTCCCAGTCCTGCTGTTCGGCCATCGTCGCTTTCGGTTTCTCTTATTTGATTAGGGAGATTCCAACGGTTTGCCAAGGGGGGCGGACAGTCCTGCCAGCTCGCCATTAGACTGACTTCAACCAGAGGAGCAATACAATGCGTGCACTAGGGATTGCGCTAATGCTGGCGCTGACCACCGTTCCGGTGGCCGCCTCCGAGCGTTTACCAATCTTCGACACCCATTTGCATTACTCGAATCCGGCGTGGAAGCCGTTTCCACCCAAGAAAGCGTTGCGAGTCCTGCAGGAAGCCGGCGTGTCCCGCGCCCTCGTATCGAGCACGCCGGACGACGGTTCGCTCACCCTGCAGCGATTTGCACCGAGCCGCATCACACCGGTGTTGCGGCCCTACCACGGAGCGATTGGGTCATCGACCTGGACCAAGGATCCGGCGATCGCCGACTATCTTGCGGATCGACTTGAGGAGCGCCGTTACGCAGGCATCGGCGAGTTTCATCTGTTCGACGCTGCCGATGTCGAGAGCGAAGCTGTGCGTCGAACTGTCGCTTTGGCACGCGCCCGCAATCTCATGATTCACGTCCATTCCGGAGCGGCTCCGATCGAGGCGCTGTTTCGCGTCGATCCCAACGTCAAAATCCTCTGGGCACATGCCGGGATGAGTGAACCGGCCCAACTCGTGGGCGCCATGCTCGATCGCCCAGAGCGCCGCCTCGGGCAGCGGATCATCGCCGTTGCCGTAGAGCTGCATGCCGCAGGGCCGATCGAGTTCGTTGGTGGCGGCGAGTTCGAGTGATCGTTCCGAGCCGCGCAGCAGGGCATGCGCGTTCAGGAGATCCGTGTAGGCAATGCCCACGCCGCCGAGCTCGCGGCAAAGGATGCGAAAGGGCAGGTCGGTGTAGCCCGCAATCGGGGCGAGCAGAAGGTTGCTCTGGAGTTCGACGGGTCCGATGCGGAGCACGTTGCCATGCTAGATCGTGCACGTGGAGGCGCGTCGATGCGTCGTGGGCTGCCTCGATCGCCGGTGGTGCTCCTCATCGCTATCGTGCCCGCATGCGCAAGACACGGATCGTGTTGGCGGTGACCGCCTCAGCAGCCATCTTTGGAGCCAATGCCCAGGCACCTGATCCGGTGCCCGTTCCAGGTGCGACCGTGGGCAGCGTGAGCGTGCGTGTGGGTGAGCAGTCGCTCACCTTGCCGTACCGATTGATGGAGCCGAGCGAGGCCGAGCCTGGCGAGACCTTCCCGCTCGTGGTGTTCCTTCATGGTTCAGGCGAACGGGGCACCGATGGCGATTCGGCCCTCAAGTACATCGGTCCGGTGCTCGCTACACGCGAGATGCGCACGAAGCACCCGTGCTACGTGCTGGCCGTGCAGTGCCCGCGTGATCGGACATGGGTCGAACCTGGGCCGCGCAGCATGAATCCCGCGATGACCGAGCAGCCAAGCATGACCATTCGTGGCGTGATGGCTGCGATGGACCAGGTCATCAAGGACAAGCCGATTGACCGTCACCGCATCTACCTGACCGGGCTGTCACTCGGTGGGTACGGCGCGTGGGACTTGGCGATGCGTCGTCCAGACGACTTTGCCGCGGTTGTGCCGATCTGCGGTGGTGGCGATCCCGCGAATGCGGCGCTGCTGAAGGATGTGCCGATCCAGGTGTGGCATGGGAGCCTTGACGGTTCGGTGCCGGTGGCACGCAGCCGAGATATGGTCAAGGCACTGAAGGATGCTGGCGCGAAAGTCGACTATCACGAGATCAAGGATGGTGGCCATGAAGCTTGGCTGCCTGCCTACCTGCCCGAGACGGCGATCGCGTTCATGTTCAAGCAGGTTCGCGACGCAGTGCCGCAGGGCTCCGGTCCTGACCGTGGTGCGAAGCAGCCCGGCGATCAGTGAGTGTTGCTGGTGGCGGCACCCTGCGCTGATGCCAGCGCGGCTCAGCGCGACTGGACCGTGACGCGAGTGCGCGACTGCTGATTCAGCACGTGCCAGAGGAAGGTTCGCCCCGACGTGGGGTGATCCTGCTGCAGGAGCGCATGCATGGCCTTGACATCGCTGCCTGCGCGGTGGGCGCTGCCAGGATCGATATGGAAGTGCGCCAGCAGTGACTGCAGGCGGCGGTTGGGTGCGCCGATCGAGCGCCAATCAAAGCCCCAGCAACTGCAGCGCCATGGCAACTGAAGGGTCCAGGACCAGAGCCGGCCCATCATGGCGCGATCGAAGGTGATGTTGTGGGCGACGATCGCTGCGCAAGGCGCCAGCAGCGCACGGCAGGCCTGCTCGTCGAGCGAGTGGCCACGCACAGACTGCGTGCTGATGCCATGAACCGCCAGTGCACCTGCGCTGATCGGGACGCGTGGTTCGCGCAAGCCCCGGTAATGGCCATCGAGCCCGGTGAAGCGGCCGGAATCCGGATCGATCGTGATGACGGCGAAGGCCAGTTCGATGACTTCATCGTGACGGGCTGCGCCAGTCGTTTCAGTGTCCAGGAGAGCGATCTTCACGGTGGGCAAGGGTGGATGCTAGGCTTGGTACCCCGCGGGCCCGGCGATGATCGCCACGCGGCCATGCTGAGGAAAGGACACGAGGTACGGATCATGAACAAGTGGTTCTACGCGAAGGATGGCCAGGCGATTGGCCCGCTCAGCACCCCCGAGATGCATGAGCTGATCGGTCAGGGTGCCTGCACCCGGACCACCCTGGTCTGGACGCGCGGCATGCGGGATTGGTTGCCGGCGTGCATGGCTGCATGGATGTGGGAAGAACGCGCGGAGCGCCGTGATGTGACGATCGAGGCCAACGGTGAGCCAGAAGATGCCCGCAGCGAGGGTGGCGTGGCGACCATGGCTGAGGCGGAGGAGGCACCAGCCGTACCGAGTGCATCGCGACCAGAGCGGCGTGCGCACACTGGCGCAACGATGCCGAGCGCCGGCGATGGCACGCAGGCATCAACCACCGAGTCGGGTGATGCCGGCGTGGTCGGCATGGTCCGCAAGCTCTTCGGGCTCGGTTGAGTCGGCTCGTTGGGCGTGCGGTTGGGCAAACCACCAGGCGGTGCCCTGCGGTTGACAGGTTCACCCGATGAAGTTGCTCAAGCGGCCCCGGCCTGTACTGCAGTGTCGAGGGATGCCGTGACGTGGCCGAGTGCATTGGCGCTTGCATCACAGCAATAGATGCGCCCACGTCGACGACCAGTGACTTCACGAAGGATTCCTGCAGCGATGCAGCGCTCGACCAAGTCGTTGGCTGCCGCAAAGGTGATCCCCAACGTTCGCTCGACCTGACGGACATCGATGATCGGGGAGCCCATCAGGTGCATGACCAGTTCCCGCGGATGGCGAGGCGCTCGCATGGCATCGGCTCGCTCGAGCAAACCGGCCCGCGTGCCGTCAAGGTCTTGCAGTTGACGCGTGGCGTGATCGCATGCCCGAGTCACCGTACGCCAGACATGCGCTGACCACGCGCCAATCGAGCCGTTGGCAGCGAGCTCGTGACGGCGTTGCCGGTGCGCCTCGGCGTCGAGAGATGCATGCAGGTTCAACACCGTGGATTCGATGCCGACACTCCCACAGAGCCAGGCGGCAGCGGCAGACCAGGCCAGTTCGCTGTTGCCGTCCGGGAGTGGTGCTGTCGACTCAATCGCCCAGACGAACCAAGCTGCACCCACGAGGACCTGATCAAGCGAGGCGGGCAGCCCCGACACGATCCGATCGATCGAGGCACCCAACCGCAGCACGTCGCGCGGCGATGGTGCGAGGCACGGAGTTCCATCGGCATCGCGGGGCAAGGCGGGGCTTGGAAGGTCCGTGGATCGAGGTTTGCCGGCCTGACGCTGGCCGGCCCAGAGTGCCCGGTGTGCCTGCACCAGTCCGCCCATGCTTGGTCGACCTACGGCAAGGATCGGTCTGGCAGGGTGCCAGATGGACAACCTTGTCGCAAGCTCCTGCAGAGGATCCGCCGAGGGAACGACCGGACCGATGCCCATTGACCAGATGGCTGCATGCTCCAATCGAACAACATCCACGGTCGGTGCGGCGCTCAGCGCACTGCTGCAACGACCCAGGGCGGACGCCGCATCAACCAACTCGCGAACAGAAGGTCCCCACGCTGGGATCGACCACACAGTGAGGTCTGGATCGAATCGACAGGTTGGGACGGGATAGCGCCTTCGATCGGTGATACAGCCGTGCATCATCCTGATGATAGATAAAGTTGATAACACAAACAGGGCGATGACAGGGCTGATTCTCCCGATGGATGCCCTTGGTCCATCAGACGGGGCACGTACCCCACCGCGACAGGATGATCCCGAGGTCGGGCCCATCAACGACCCCCGACCCATCAAGGTCGGCCGAGGGATCGGGGAACTCCCACTTGACCAACAGGATGCCGAGGTCCGCATGGTCGACGACCTGGTCACCGTTGAGGTCACCCTGACAGGCTGAACCGGTTGCATCGCACCCGTTCACCGCGCCGGGCGTGTCAACCCCACCGACGATGGCATCGCTGCCACGGACCCAGCCACCGCTCCGGCAGCGCAGAATGTGCATGGCTTGGGCATCCTTTTGCGGGCTGACCACCGTGGCGTAGCCGCATTCGGCACCCGCGGCCGGAGGGGTAGCGCCCGTGCCGATCGTGACGGCATCGACGATTTCGATGAAGGCACCTTGATCGAGTGTGCAGTCATCGTCAGCATCGAGATCCGCACCGTTGGCCGATGTGAGTCCGCGCAGCAGCATGTGCGTGACGTTGTCGCCGTTCTCGAAGTTCAGGTTGGTGACGATGTCGGGCGTGGCAGCGGTCATGCTGGACTCGCCGATCAGGAGGTAGCCATCGGGCGGAATGGTCTTGCCGGCAAGGTTCACGAAGGCCTCGATCACGCCGCTTCCCTGCGCAGCAGTGCCATCGCCGATCACGATGAACCACAGACCATCGAGCGATGCACCGGGCGGACCCTTGAGCTCGACATACTCATCGTTGTCGGCGCCAGGCTGGTCGATGCGGATCTCGTTCAAGGAGATGACGCCGTTGTCTTCGGCGGCGAGTGCGGTGCGAATGCACATGGTGGGGGCGAGTACGAGCACGCATGCAGTGGTGCGGGCGAGAAGCGCGAACGACGAGGGCAGCGACGGAAGCAGGTTGGACATGATGGATCCCCAGAGATCGATGTGCGAAGCATGCAGCGACAGGAGCGGCACGATGCGCACCAACCTACGACCCGATCAGACGGCTTCCCGAAAAGCCGCACGAAGTTCGGTGCATGATGCATGAACATTCCAAGTGGTCCGATCGATGCATGGCCACACCTGCACAGCCGCCATGGTGCTGCCCGCCCGACCCGTTGAGCACCACATGATGGTGGTGTTTGTCGGCTGATCACTATGAGCCGAAGAAGTTCGGTGAACCGCTCCGCTCTATCGAAGGAGTTCCGCATCCTCGATGCGGTAGAGGCCAAGCACCAGGCCACCGAGCGCGAAGGGCTCGAGCACCAGCCGCCCGCGCAATGTGCCGAAGCGGATCTGGTGCTGCAGCGTGAAGTCAATCGGTGCCCGCGTCTTCACCATGGCTGAATCGAACGGCGTGGGCGGCAGGCCGATGCAGCAGCCATCCCAGCGATTCAGCATGAACACAAGTTCATCGGTCGATGGCTCGATGATCGCTGGTGCGTAGTAGCCACTCAACTCGATCCATGTTCCACCGAGCAGTTCCAGCGTTCGTGGCATGGCATCGAGCGTGCCGTCGCCACGCACATGCCCACTGGCCCGGCCAAGCAGCTCCCAGGAAACGCGGAATGGTTGTCGTTCGGTCCCCGAACCGGGCGGCATGGATGCAGCGGCTGGAGGTGGCGTGGATGCATTTCCCGCCGTCGCTGCATGTGAAGCTGATGCAACCGAATCGCTTTCGGCACGTGCGGCTCCTGCGGATTGCGTCGCGGCCTCAGCACTCGTGCGCATCGCCCGAGGCTCCAGTGCATCGGCTTCATCCTGACGGGCCTGGTCGAGAAGGCCCCACGGCGGAGCATCGCAGGACTCAGGCATGGTTGCACTGGGATCACGCAGCGACCACGCCGCCGCGACAAAGAGCAGCGCCAGCACGGCCCAGAGCATCCTCATGGACCGAAGACCTGCCGCAGGATCGCATCCTTCACGCAGCGCATGGGAATCTGGGCGTCGAGTCGATCGTCATCGCAGAGCAGGATCGGTTCGAGTCCGCGCACCACGCTGCTGCGGCCGTGCGATCCACGCACGATCGACGGATCGAGCGGAACGACATCGAGCAGGTTGCGCATGCCGAGCTTGCGGAGCGCGAGCTTTCCGGCCGTGCGCAGGCCAAGCAGCGGCCGCGTGGGATCCATGAAGAGCTCGCAGGGGTCATAGCCGGGCTTGCGGTGGATGTCGACGGTGCGCGCGAAGTCAGGCGCAAGCGCGTCATCAAGCCACCACGGATAGGCGAACCACGCATCAGCCTCGGCGACGCAGACGAGGTCGCCGCTGCGCGCATGGCCGATTCCCAGCGCATCCTGTGCTGTGCGATCGAGCACCGATTCCACACCTGCCACCCGCTCAAGCAGGTGCGCGACCCGTCCGACGTCGCGAGCCTGCCGCACATAGACGTGGGCGATTTGATGATCACAGACCGCGAAGGCATCGCTCTGGCCTGCATCGAGGAGTTCGGT
>SYIB01000275.1 GCA_005798965.1 Planctomycetia bacterium | reverse complement strand
GGTGTTCCTTCTGCGCTGGCGGGGTTGCCGCAGGCGCGACCCTCTCATGCAACAGCCGTGCCAATCCGGTACGACCCTTGTGTAGTCCGGTAACTAATACAGGAAGCCCCTGCGGGGCCTCGAGTCGGCAGGGGTCCGCGGGCGACCCACCTATGCTCCGCCCGATGCCGTCTTCTTCGCTTCTCGAAGCTGCCCTTCGCGCCGTCAGCGCGAGCGTGCGAGCCATCACCCTCGTCACGCAGCACCCTCTTGGCCGGGTGCCTTGCATCAAGCCCGATGGTTCGCCGGTGACGGCAGGCGATGTGGCAGCCCAGGCGGCCGCGGCCATTGTCCTGCGTCGCGAGCTTGGGCTCGAGGGTGTCGTGGGCGAGGAGTCGCCGACGAGCCTTGAAGGCCCCGATGCCGATGCCATGCGTGCGCTGGCGAGCGCCGCGGTCGCTGGAGCGGTCGGGGGATTCGACGGCGATCCGCTCGAGGCCTTGGCGTGGAAGGCACCGCCTGATGCGCGCGCCGGCTTCTGGACGCTTGATCCCATTGATGGCACCAAGGGCTACCGCAGCAGCCGTCACTACGCGGTGTGCCTTGCGCATGTGGATGCGCACGGCGTTACCCACGGCGTACTCGGGCTGCCCACGCTTGTGTCCGACATGGATCTTGCTCGGATCGGCGAGCCGCCGGGGGTGCTGATCGCCGCGACGCGCGGTGGGGGTTCATGGATGCATGACCCTGCCACGTTGGCACCGCTGCGCCGAGTACAGCGTGGCCCGATGCAGGGATGTCTGCGGTTGCTCAACAGTGTCGAGCCGGGTGGCCGGACGGCGCGTGCCGCCGCCGTCGTCGAATCACTCGGTCGTCCATGGGAGACCGTGGCGGTGGACTCACAGCTCAAGTATGCCCTCGTGGCGCTGGGTGCCGGTGACTGCATCGTCCGCGTGCCGAGCAGCGTTCCGCGTGCCGAGCATGGCTGGGATCACGCGGCGGGCGTGCTGATCGCGACCGAAGCCGGTGCTGCCGCGAGTGATGCTGATGGACGCACGCTGGACTTCACGCTTGGTGAGGACTTGACGGCCAACGAGGGCATCATCGTGTGCGATCCGACGGTGCATGCTCTCTTGGTCGACGCCGTGCGCGCGCAACGCGCCACCACCCGCGGCTGATCATGGTGGGTCGATTGGCCATCGTGGCGTGCGCGAGTGCCGCGTTGGTCTGCGTCGCGTGGGTGGTGGGCTGCGCGGTGAACGATCGCTGGGGATGGTCGCAGTGGCTCTGGTGGATCCCAGCGCCCGTGGCGCTGGTGAGTGCATTGGTCTGGGTTCCGTGTGCGCGCCTGCTTGCACCGGGCGCGTTGCGTCGCTGGGCGTCGATCACCGGCAGCGTGTCGCTGGTGATCGCAACCGGCGCCACGATGCGCTCGTTCTCGCTGGCGAGTCGTGCTTACGGACCGGATGCGCTGCACCTGGTCTGCTGGAACGCGCGCTGGCCGGGCGCGCAGGCTCGGGCGAGTGCCCAGGCGCTCGTTCCCTGGGCAGGCCAGGTCATCATCATCTCGAATCCCGGTCGCATCGCCGAGCACGCCTCGATCTGGATGCATGATGGTGAGGAACGCGCCGAGGCTGGCACATTCTTGCTCACCGGTCCGGTGCGGGTGATCGAAGCGCGGCCTGTGGTCCAAGGCGATGATGGCTTTGCCACCCTGTTCCGTTTCGAGGCACCGGGCACCGGCACGACCAGCGTGCTGGCGATCGACCAGCCGTCCAATCCTCTCCGTCCGCGCTACGCGGCGCTCGCACGCTTTGCCGCACAGGTCCGCGCAGCGGTCGATCTGCGGACGGTCGACCTGATCGTTGGTGACTTCAACTGCACACGCGGCAGCGCCAGCGTGCACGATGCCTTTCCAGGCTTCAGTGACGCATGGTCCTTGGTCGGGCAGGGTTGGGGCGCCAGCTGGCCCCGTGAGACGCCGATCCTGCACATCGATCTTGCGTTGGTTGCCGATCGCCTGCGCGTGGAACGGTGTGAACTGCACGACCCCGGGGTGGGGCATCATCGGCTGAACACGCTGTCGTGCTCGCGCGAGCGCCGCTGAGGGGGCACACGGCGCCTTGGTCCCGCGCGTCGGGAGCGAAACTCAGGGCGCCGAGAGGTCGGCCCAGAACTCTTCGTACCAGTCGGAGAGTTGATCGTTGCCCATCACCAACGAATCCCGGGGCGTGGCCAGCTTGGCGCGCTCGTCGTACCACCAGCTCGTGGCGCCATCGGCATGGAGCGCGCAGCAGCCACAACCGTGGTTGACGTCGTTGGCGTCACGCGTGCCGTCGGCGACGATGGCCGCGCGAGGATTCATCCAGAGCCGGCGAACCGTGCCGCGGGCATGGTCGATGTCGCCGCAGTACTGGTAGTTGATGGTGATCTTCTGCTGGCCGCTGGAGTTCCAGGCTGGTTCGTAGCGTTCAAACGAATGCTCGCCGTGATGGCTCGGGCAGTACAACGTGCGAGGCAGCACATAGTTCATCGGGCCAGCGAGAATGCCGAGTCCATCCCAGCGCGAACCCTCTTCGTTCTCGAAGATCTGTTCAGTGCCCAGCCCGAGCGGCAGCGGATCAGCGATCACCACGTTCGCCGACATCATCTCTGAAGGCAGACCCTGTCCGCGTGAGTAGACCGTCTCGGGAAGTCGATCCTCGTAGGACGACCCATACATCGCCATGGCCAGGCCGATCTGGTGCAGGTTTGAGCTGCACTCGATGCGACAGGCCTGCTCACGCGCGGCACGCACGGCAGGCATGAGCATGCCGAGCAGGATGGCGGTGATGCCGATCGTGACCAGCAGTTCGATCAACGTGAACGCGCGCGTGGACCGAGCGATGGCTCGGCACCCACGGGTTCGGCAAGGCCCAGACTGTCCAAGGGACGGTGCTGGCATAGGGGCCTCCGGCCATTATTGGCCGACCCTTCGCCGCCTCCGTGATCAAGGGACTATGCCACGGTTGCTCAAAAGCGCGAAAGTTTTCCTCCAAGTATTTGCGCGAGCGGGTGGCGGTGGCATCGTCTCTCTCGAGTGGAGAAAGACGCCGCCCCGCCTGTTGGGGGAGGTGCCACGGAGTCAGGGTCGTCGCTCGCGGCGATCCAAGGTTGGATCCACCCCTCCGGTGGATTGAAGTGGGTAGTGCCCGGCCTGTCCGGGTAGGAAGAGGGAAAAAGATGACCGACATTGACCAGCTGCTCATGCAGCGCGTTGCTCAGGCGGACGAAAAGGCCGTCTTGGAGCTCTACGATCGATTTGGCGCCTTGGTGTACAAGAGCTGCCTGGCCACCCTGCGTGTACGCGCCGAGGCCGAGGATGCGGCTCAGGATGTCTTCGTGCAGATCTGGCGCACTGCCGACAAGTACGACCCCCAGCGCGCGAAGTTGGTGACATGGGTGATGCTGATCACGCGCCGCTGCCTCATCGACCGCTTGCGCCGCAAGAAGGTGCGCCCAACGATGGCTGGCCTCACGCCTGAAATGGCCAACGAAGTCCGCGATGAGTCATCGCAGGAGCCCGTGCCGAGTGACTTGTCGCCTGACATGCGGCGTCGCCTGGCCGACCTTCCGGAGCAGCAGCGCGTGGTGATCGAGCGCGTTTACATGCAGGGCTACAGCCTCCGGGAAGTCTCGGAACAGACCGGCCTGCCGCTGGGCACCGTCAAGAGTGCCCTCAGCAGGGGGCTGCAGCGGCTCCGCGACCGATATGGAATTGACCGCGCAATCGGTTGATTGATGCCTCCTGCCGGAACAGGCCTGCGTATAGGCAGGTGAAGAAAGCTGGGTTGGGCGGCCGATCTCGGCCGGAAACAAAGAGGACAAGCGTGCTGTGCCATGAAGGCGCACACGAGGGAGTTATGTCCATGACCGTGCCACCAACCCGCGATGAACTTCTTGAACTAGCTGAACTGGATGCGCTTGGCGCGCTCGAGCCAAGCGAACAGGCCCGATTCGAACGTGGCCTGCGCGAGGCATCGCCGACGCTGCTCGCGGAACTCCAGGCCATTCAGGATGCAGCAGTGCTTGACCCGATCGGCCTGTGCGACGAGGAGCCCGAAGCTGGCCTCAAGTACAAGGTCATGGCGCGTATCGCCGATGCGGTCACGGAGAGCGAGTCTGAACTCGCCCCGATCGCCTCAATCGGCCGGCCGGTGGCGCCACGGCGCCCTGCGCAGACCGTGACCCCGATCGTTGCCCCCACGGCCCTGGTGGTTCCCGTTGCTTCTGCACCCATCGTTCCAGTTGCCTCGGTCGCTGCTTCGCGCGATGCCGATGTGCTGGAGCGCGTGACGCAGGCCGCGGAACAGTCCGAGCTCGAGCGGCTGCGTTCGATGCTGGATCGTGCTCGCGGACATGGCTACATGCTGCGTGCCGCGTGCATTGCGCTGGCCTCGTGCCTCGTGGTGGCGGGCTACGCGCTCGTTCGCCAGGACAGTTACGCCAAGCAGGTCACGCTGCTGGCCATTTCCCAATCGTCGAGCGATGACCTGAAGGCGTTGCTCGGGCCGACCATCGAGCCGTTCCTGCGCGATGGAGTGCTCGCTGGGGCGATGTCAGCCGTAGCTCCCAAGGCCACGGGCGGCGCGTTGATTTGGATCGATCCCGTGACAGGAAACGGCTTCGTGGCGTTGGTGGGCGCGGACCCGACTCGCTCCCTCGACCTGATCGCTGTTTCGTCGGGGCCTGAGATCGCCGAGCAGGTGCTGGCCAAGGGGATCAAGGCCCATGGAGCCCTCTCGGGGCGCATCCTTCCGAACATCCCGCACCTGAAGGGTTGGCGCTACCAGTTGCGCGACAGCTCGACCGGCGACGTGATCTACGAGGGACCGGTGAAGTGACCGCAACGAGCCCGTGATGGCGGCGCGGCGGCGTCAACTCGCCCGGCGCAGCCACTCGTCTTCCAGTTCCGACAACCGCGCCTGCAACGAGGAGCGTTCCCCGTTCAGGCGCTTGACCCTATCTCCGTCGCGGTAGACGGCTGGATCGGCGAGTTCGGCATCAAGGGCCTCCATGCGATCGGTCGACTTCGCAATCTCCGCGTTGAGCTTGTCATCCGAGAGTTTGGAGTGCGCACCCTTGGGTGCCGGTGACTTGGTCGAGGGCACGGTCTTGGCAGGCTGCACAGGTGGCGCAGCGGCTTTCGCAGGGGTGATTGACGTTGACTGAGGGGCCGCAGGAGCAGCAGCCTGCGCAGCCTTGCGGCGGTCCCGTTCGGCGTCGGCACGGCGACGGGACTCGGACTCCTTCGCGCGTTCGGCACGCCGGGCTTCCCACTCGGAGTAGCGGCCCTGGAAGAACTCGACATTGCCCTCGCCATCGAAGGCGATCAGCCGATCGCATGTCTTCTCGAGCAGCGCACGG
Source organism: Planctomycetia bacterium (assembly GCA_005798965.1). Lineage (GTDB taxonomy): Bacteria > Planctomycetota > Phycisphaerae > Phycisphaerales > SM1A02 > SYIB01. Next base: position 80 of record SYIB01000275.1, on the reverse strand, counting down.
TCGTGGCTGATCAGGAGGAGTGCACCGTCGTAGCCACCATGTTCCGAGCGGGGGGCGAGCGACTGCTCGAGCCGCTCGGC
>SYIB01000005.1 GCA_005798965.1 Planctomycetia bacterium | reverse complement strand
ATCCGCCGCCATGGCGCCGATCACCGATGCACCGCTGCGCGTGCGCTGCGTCGACAGCCACACCGAGGGTGAACCCACGCGCACACTGGTCGATGGCCTGCCGGGGCTTGCTGGCGATCCGCGTGCCGTGCGAACCGCACTCGATGGGGCGTGGGCAGGCATGGTGCGCGCCCTGATGCATGAGCCGCGCGGCTATGCATGGCTCGTGGGTGCGGTGGTGCTGCCGCCGACCTCGCCCCGCGCGTCGTTCGGCGTCGTCTTTTTCAACAACGTCGGCACACTGGGCATGTGCGGTCATGGAACGATCGGCGTGGTGCGCACGCTGTCGGCGCTCGGTCGGCTCGCGGCGGGCGAGCACCTGATCGACACGCCGGTCGGATCCGTGGTCGCGCGCCTCTTTACGGATGGTCGCGTGAGCGTGCGCAACGTGCCCAGTCGCGTCGTGCAGCGCGGGGTCGCCGTCGATGTTCCGGGCCACGGCATCGTGCATGGCGACATTGCCTGGGGCGGCAATTGGTTCTTCATCTGCCACGACCACGGCATGTCCATCACCGTCGACCGCGTGGATGAGCTCACGGCCTTCTGCATGCGGGTTCGCGCCGCCTACGACGCGGCGGGGCTTCGTGGTGATGATGGCGCCTGCATCGATCACGTTGAACTCTCGATCGATGCGCATCGCGCGGGTGGGCCCGCGATCCCATCACAGGGCACATCTGGTCAACAGGTCGGCACCGGTGCAGATGCCCGCAACTTCGTGCTGTGTCCGGGTGCGGAGTGGGATCGCTCGCCCTGCGGCACTGGCACAAGCGCCCGCGTGGCCTGCCTTGCGGCCGAGGGTCGGCTGGCACCGGGCGCCACGTGGGTGCAGGAGTCCGTGCTCGGCACGCGCTTCGAGGCGACCTACGAGTTGGTGGGCGCGGACATCGTGCCCACCATCACGGGTTCGGCGCATGTGACCTTCGACGGCTGGATCATGATTGATCCGGCGGATCCGCTGGCACGCTTGGGCGAGCGGTGATCGTCAGGGATCGACCTGCACCAGCACCAGCAGATCGCTCTCGACGTTGCGCTTGCTCACGGGGTCGAGCGCCGTGATCGTCACGGGAAAGATCGAGAATCCAGCCGCCTGTGGCGAAGCCACGATCGAGAAGGCCACGTTGCGCAGCTTGGAATCACCCGACTGCCCCATCATCGTGACCGTGAACCGCGGATCACCGCTGCGCACGCCGGTGACCTGCAGCATGCCGAGGTTCTTGATCTCGATGTCGAGCCCGACGACGGCGCCGACCGTCACGCACCCGGCGCTCGCGCGGAACTCGGCGAGGCTCAGCACCGGCTTGATGTGCGTGGTCGCATGGCGGACCCGGAGATCGATCAGCCGCGCACCCGGGTGGTCCGTCTCAATCACGAGGTAGGGCGGCACCTTCGGCAAGCGGGTGAGGTCATAGGCCACGGTGTACTCGGCACGCGGCGCATCCTTTGCCGGGTCGAACGCCTCGACCGTGGGAGGCTGGCCCTGCACGGCGCGCACGAGGAACGGCTTGCCGTCGGTCGACTTCAGCTTGACCGTGCCACGCACGCGCGATGGATCGCTGTCGGCGTCGACATAGGGCACGTCCTTGCCTTGGACCGACGTGGTCGCGCGAACAGGAAAGGCGATCTCTCCGGCCATGCGGAGCTCGACCACCTTGGGCAGTCCTTGGAGCACCACATTCACCACGACCTGCTTCTGTCCGGTCGATGCCGGAGCGCGCATGCTCGCCGGCACCTCGAGCGTGGCGCCCGGTGCGATGACCTTGCCGTCGAGATTGATCGTCGTGGTGCAGGTGCAGCTTGGCTTGACGGCCATCACCTTCAGGGGAATGCCGCCGGTGTTGGTGATGCGGAAGGTGTGGTTGATCGTGGAGCGGGGCGTGATGAACCCAAGATCCACGTTCGCCTGATCGACGGTCACGGCGCCAGCCGTGGGCGGTGTGGCCTGCGGCGCCGTGGCGGGCGCCGGTCCCTGCGGCGCCGTGGCGGGCGCATCCGTCGCTACGGCGGTGATCGGTGCGGGTGTTTGCGCAGCGGCCAGTGGTGGGGCAGCCATCGGAGGCTCCGGCGTGGTGGCTGCGGGAGCGGACGCTGATGCAGCGGTCGGTGTCGGGGCCTCGCCGCAACCGATGCTCGCCAAGGCCACGAGGGCAATCCTCAGGATCAACATGGTCGGGCTAGTGTACGCACCGCATGAAGGCCATCGTCACCACGCGTCGAGGTTCGCCGGTCGCTCCCAATGTGTCCTGCATCATGGATGCGGCGGATCCCATCGTCGGGTCCGGTGAGGCCATCGTGCGGACCGAGGCCAGCGCGCTGAATCACCTTGACCTGTGGGTGGCTCGCGGTCTGCCGGGTGTGGACACCATCTATCCGTTCACGAGCGGCAGCGATGGCTGCGGGATCGTGGAGTCTGTCGGTCAAGGTGTCGATCCAGCCTGGATCGGCCAGCGCGTCCTGCTCAATGCGGCTGTCGTCCAGCCGCAACGCAGCGTGCCCGGATCGTGGCCTGCGGGCGAAGACATCGCCATGATCGGCGAACACACGCCGGGCGCGAACGCCGCGCGGTTCAAGGCCCCGATCACCAACCTGCTCGAGGTCGGGGACACCGATCCGATCCAAGCCGCCGCGTTCGGCCTCACGCACCTCACGGCATGGCGCATGCTCGTGACCCGGGCACGGTTGCAGGCAGGCCAGACGGTGCTCGTGCCTGGCATCGGCGGGGGCGTGGCCATGGCGAGCCTGGCGATCGCGCGCCACTTCGGGTGCACCGTCATCGTGACGAGCCGTCATCGTGCCAAGCTCGATCGCGCGCTCGAACTCGGTGCGCATCATGCGATCCTGGACGATGGTTCCGACTGGAGCAGGCAGGTTCGTGCGGTCACGGGTCGGCGCGGCGTCGATGTCGTGGCCGAGAGCGTGGGCAAGTCGATCCACATGGCCTGCATCAAGTCACTCGCCCGCGGTGGCACGCTCGTGACCTGCGGCTGCACCACGGGGTTGGATGCGACCACCGACCTCGCGCGAATCTTCTGGAACCAACTGAGCATCATCGGTTCGACCATGGGCACGATGGAGGAGTTCCGGTCGGTCGTGAGCCTGCTCCGGTCGGGCGCGATCCGTCCGGTCGTGGATCAGGTCTTTGCACCAAGCCAGTCCCAAGCAGCGTTCGAGCGACTCGAGGCGGGGGACCAGTGCGGCAAGCTGGTCATCGATTGGCGGATGGGCTGAACCGCACTTTCTGAAGGGCCGCTTCGGCCAGTGATTATTGGACCCGAGCCAAGGGCGTTGCCCCGCGCAGGCCCCCATCCGCGGGGCCCCGGTGAAATGATTGGAAATCACCGAGACCTCTGGGTTTGGGTTGGCAACGAACGATGATTGATTTCACCATGTAGGGCGATGGCAGGGCACGCGCGTGCCGATGATCGGGCTGGCCGTGTCGCCAGTCGCCCCTTCCTCAGTGGATCAGCACCATGCACCCAGGGATCACCAACATCATTTCGGCCACGGCACTCGCAGCAGCCCTGGCGACCGTGCCAACGGCGCTGGCGCAGTGCGACTTCAGCATCCCCCCCGACTCGCTCTGCAACATCGATGAGTTCGCCGGCGCCGACTGCGCCGATCGCGACTATGCCGATGCGAATGGTGGCTGCGGCACCTGCGGCCAATTGGTCCAGCCTGCCGGCAACGTGGTCGACGGCACGTTCTTGCAGATCCACGGCACGATGGGCTCGTATCCGGTCTCGACCACCGCTGGCCTCGTCGCCTTCCGCGATCTCGACTGGTACCTGATCGATGTGAAGTCGGCTGGCTTCATCGACCTGTCGCTCGTCACGGCGAAGGCCGATGACAGCGGCCCGATCGCGCAGAGTGAGTTGGTCATCCTGCGTGGCGGTGATTGCCGCGTGGCGCAGACGGTGTACTCGTCGGTCTCGGCTGAGTGCCCAAACGTGGGGCGCGTCTACTTGGAGCCTGGCGAGCACCTCTTGGTCTTCGGCGCACCGCTTGAACCGAATCCACCAGCGCAGGGGCCGGCCGACTTCGAGTGGCCGTGCACCTCAAAGTACCTCGTCACCATTGACTTCACGGCCGTGGATGTGCCCACGTGTGCGACCGAAGCAGGGCCGTGCCTCACGGCGCATGAGACTCCCGGCTGTTCAGATCCTGCGTGCTGCAGCCCCGTGTGTGCGATCGACCCGGCATGCTGCGAAGTGGCCTGGGATGCCGGGTGTGCATCGAGCGCCTCGACCGAGTGCGATCTGTTCGTGCACGCCTGCTCAAGCCCGGCCGGTGCGCCCGCGAACGACTGCATCCTGACACCCGCATCGATCACGATCGGCTCGCCGCTGGTGGTCGACAACTCGAACGCGGGTACCGATGGCCCGATCGATGTCGAGTCGCCGTGCCAGTATGCCTGCGGCAAGGACCTCTGGTACACGGTCAGCGCTCCAGGCCGCGGCAACATGACGCTCTCGCTCTGCGCGGGGGCGGCCGCGACCGATGACAGCGTCATCGAGGTCTATGCGCTTGGAACGGGCCAGACCGTTCCCGCGATCACTCCGGAGTTCATCGAGCGCCTGCCGAGCGCCTTCATCGGTTGCCGCGATGACACCTGCAACCCCAGCGAAGGCGGCGGGCCGACCACGGTCTACCTCCCCAACTGCGAGAAGAACGAGCATTTCCTCGTCCGCATCGGCGGTTGGTACGACGAAGCGAGCCAGGGCCCCGAGAGCGCGGACGAGTTCTCGCTGACCTTGGTGCCCAGCTTCGAGCGGGTGGTCTTCGACACAGGTCCGCAGCACTCAGTCAAGCGCTCTGACACCGGCGACCTGGTCAATCTTGGCATCACGAGCGGCTGCGTCAACGCAACCAATGCCCAGCGCTGGCTGGCACAGGGGTTCGTCATGCCGGCGACCGACGCGGGCTTCGCATCGTGGCGCGTGCGCAAGCTCGTCGTGAAGGGCTTCATCGCGACGCAGTACATCCCGACGACCACGCATCTGGCATGGACGATCTGGCGCCGTACGGGCTCGAACCGCCCGATCGATGGCAACCAGGTGCAGTCAGGCATCGCGCCGCTGCCCACCCCGTACAACGAGGTGGCCGATGACACGGGCAGCCTGTCGACGTACGAGATCCCCGTGGACCTGCTGCTCGAGCCGGGCGACTACTACCTCAGCGTCTGGGGCGCGAACACGGTCGGATCCGCAAGCGGAACGTGCGATCCGGCGTCGCCCGCCGCCTTCGCGTGGTTCGTGAGTGCGTGGGGCAGTAAAGACCAGACGAGCCCGGGCGAAGCGGTTCCGCTCTCGGACTCGAACGGCACGTACATGTGGCGCTCGGCGATCTTCCCAGGCACCTTCGTCCAGGGCTTCCTGCGGGTCGGTTCCGTGACCAATCATGAACCCTCGTGCCTCACGAGCGATGTTGCGCCGTACTGGCTCAACACCTGCTTCCGCATCGTTGCCGACGACGGAGCGATCGCCGAGGCATGCCCGGGCGACTACAACGGCGACGGCCAACGCGATGGCGCCGATCTTGGCCAGTTGCTTGGCGCTTGGGGCACGGAGGATCCGATCATCAACCTGACCGGCGATCCGGTGGTGGATGGTGCGGACCTCGGTGTCTTCCTGACGAGCTTCGCCATCCCGTGCCCGTGAGTGGCCTTGTGGACGCCTGCACGCGTGCACGGCGCCTGATGCGGACATCGTCAGCGGTGTTCGCTCTGTATTTGGATTGATAACACCACCGGTCTGGCAACGGGTGCAGGTAGACTCCGACGCCCACGGAGAACCTTTGAAGCGATTTCTCTCTGCACTCGGCATCTTTTTCGCGGTCGCGGTCGTCTTCGCGGTCGTTGGCGGTGGTGAATTGCTCGCCATGCTGCCAAGTTTCGGTGGGGGCAGCGGTGGAGTGGAGGTCAGGCTCGAGGATGCCTCGGTGCGAGAGGTCGTGCAGACGGCCAGCGCGCCGGGCTACATCGAGCCGATGATCAAGGTCGACATCTCGGCGGAAGTCAGCGAACGCATCGTCGAACTGCCTTTTCGCGAGGGTCAGTCGGTCCGAAAGGGCGATGTGTTGGTCCGGCTCGACGATCGTGATCTTTCGGCGCGGCTTGCGGCGGCGACCGCCCGGCTTGAAGCCGAGCGTGGGCGACTTGGTGCCGAGAAGGCCCGCCTCGATGGCCCGCGCATGCAGCTGCAGACCGCAAAATCCGCGCTGGAAAGGCAGGAAGCGCTCTTCCGATCGGGCGACGTCAGCCGCCAGGCGCTCGAAGAGGCCCAGACCCGCGTGCAGGACATCCAGGCGGGCCTCGCCGCCAGCGAGCGCACCATTGGTGTCATCGAGTCCAGCGTTGCGGCAAGTGCCGCCGACATCGAGCGGGCGCAGCGCGACCGCGAACGCACGGTGCTGAGCAGCCCCATGGATGGCGTGGTCATCCGCCTGAATGCCGAGGTGGGCGAGCTGGTGGTCGTGGGCACCATGAACAACGCAGGCACGGTGATCATGACGGTGGCTGACCTCTCGCACATGCGCATGGTCGCCCAGGTCGCCGAGGCAGACATCGCGCGCGTGCAGCTCGGCCAGGTGGCCGAGGTCTTCGTGAATGCGTACAAGGACCAGTCCTTCAAGGGCACCGTGGCGGAAATCGCCATGGATCGCTCGAATGCCAGCCGATCGGCGTCGCTCTCCGCCAGCGGCTCGACTGGCGGCAGCGGCACGTACAAGGTCGAGATCGACCTGGTGCTCTCCGACAAGGATCACTTGCTGTCCGGGCTGGCGGCCAACGCTGACATCCGGCTCGCCACGGCCAACGGCGTCGCGGTCCCTACGCAGGCGGTGGTCGAGCGCAAGCTGGATGACCTTCCCGAGTCGGTCCGCGCGAGCACATTGGTCGATCGCAACCGCAAGGTCGCGAGCGTCGTCTTTGCCGTGAAGGATGGCGTAGCGCGGGCGGTTGCGGTCCGCATCGGGCAGAGCAGCCTGACCGACACGATCGTGCTGGATGGCCTGGCCGCTGGTGAACGCGTGGTGGTGGGTCCTTACAAGGCGCTGGACACGCTGCGTGATGGAATGCAGGTGATGGATGCCGCCTCGAACCCCGGCGGTGGTGCATCCATCGAGGCCGAGATCGGCACATGATCCGGGTCACGGGCCTCCACAAGACGTACCGAGTCGGGGACGATGAGGTGCGGGCGCTGCGCGGCGTCGATCTATCGATCGGCCGCAACGAGATGGTGGCGATCATGGGCGCCTCGGGCAGCGGCAAGAGCACGCTGATGAACATCCTCGGCTGCCTCGACCGCCCCACCCGTGGGGAGTACGAACTCGATGGCCGAGCGGTCGCGCGCATGGGCGCCGATGAACTCGCCTCGGTCCGCAACGAGAAGATCGGCTTCGTCTTCCAGAGCTTCGAACTCCTTCCGCGCCAGACGGCGCTGCAGAACGTGGAGATGCCGCTCATCTACGCGCTCGGCGGCGTGACACGCCGCGAACGCGAGCGGCGGGCGCGTGAGTCGCTGGCGCGCGTGGGCCTCTCGGATCGCCTCGACCACAGGCCGAGCCAGCTCTCGGGGGGCCAGAAGCAGCGCGTGGCGATCGCACGGGCGATCCTCAACGAGCCCGCCATCCTGATGGCGGACGAGCCAACCGGGAACCTCGACAGCGCCACGACCGCCGAGGTGCTCTCGATCTTTGGCCGCATCCATGCCGATGGCCAGACGATCGTCCTCGTGACGCACGAGAACGAGGTCGCAGCACACTGCCAGCGCGTGGTCCGGCTGCGCGACGGACTGATTTTGAGCGACCTTCCGGTGGTCGAGGATGAAGCCGTTGGACCGATTGCGCAAGCGCTCCGCGCACGTGGAGCCATCGCGTGCTGACCCCGCAATTCTGGATCCAGTCGCTCTGGCTGGCGTTCAGCCAGATCTGGGCGAACAAGACCCGTAGCGTCCTGACGGCACTCGGCATCATCGTGGGCGTGGCGAGCGTGACAGCCGTGATCGCGGCGCTCAGCGGCCTCAAGGCCAAGGTGCTCACGGAGTTTGAGAGCTTCGGCGCCAACCGCGTCTTCATCTTCCCGAACCGGCCCGACGATGCTCCGCGCAACAAGTACCCGTGGGAGAGCGTGCGGCTCAAGCCCTCCGAGGCGATCGAGCTGCGCGACCAAGCCACCTCGCTGAAGGCGCTGAGCCCGATCGTCGAGATCTCGGGTGCAGTCGAAAGCGATACGAAGAAGCTCGACTCGATGCAGGTCGTGGGCATCTGGCCCGACTGGCACCCGATCGAGGGTCGGCGCGTCATCATGGGCCGTGCGTTTGGGCAGGTCGATGAGGACAACGCGCGCCAGGTCTGCCTGGTCAACGACCGCGCGATCGAGGAGCTGCGGCTGCCCAACGATCCCACCGGCACCACCTTGCTCGTCGCGGGCCGCCGATTCCTCATCATCGGCGTGGTCGAGACGCTCCAGTCGCGCATGTTCGGCTTCGAAACGCAGGCGAGCGAGGTGTTCATCCCGTTCTCGCTCGCGATGAAGCTCACGCCCGACCGCACACCGTTCATCCGCTTCAGCGCGCTGCTGAAGGATGCGGGCCAGGCCGACGAGGCGATCGCCGAATGCCGCTTCCTTCTGCGCAAGGCGCGCGGCCTCCGCGCCAACGAGCCCGAGACCTTCCGCGTCGAGGCGATCGATCGCTACATCGAGCAGTTCAAGACGCTCTCGGCCGGGATCACGGCGGTGGCGGGGGGGATCGTCGGCATCAGCCTGCTCGTAGGTGGCATCGGGATCATGAACATCATGCTCGTCTCGGTGAGCGAGCGCACACGCGAGATCGGCCTGCGCAAGGCCGTCGGCGCGACCGGCCGCGCGATCATGGTGCAGTTCCTGCTCGAGGCCGTGGCGCTCTGCTTCAGCGGCGGCTTCGTCGGCGTGGCCTGCGGCAAGCTGATGGCCTTTGGGCTCACGCGCATCCCCGGCGCGCAGCTCGAGCAGGCCAGCGTGCCGTTCTGGGCCGTGCTCGGAAGCTTCCTCTTCAGCGCGCTCGTCGGCGTTCTGTTCGGGCTCTTTCCGGCCATCAAGGCAGCACGACTCGATCCGATCGAGGCCCTTCGCCATGAGTGACCGACTTCGGCTCGTCATGCTCGCCACGCTCATCGCGGCCGGATGCAACGGACGCGACTACGTCGATGCGCCGCTGCTTCCGGAGGTGGATCCGGCGCGACTGGCTCAGCCGCCGGTGCTGTCACCCAAGGCCGAGTCGGCGACCCCACCCGTGCTGCTCGAGACGGCGGTCGATGAGGCGAGCAAGCGCGACTACTCGGCGCCTCCGTACCCGGAACGGGCGGTGGTCACGCTGGCCGATGTCCGCCAGTGGTCGCTTGAGAGCAACCTCGACGTGCGCGTGCAGCAGTTCAACCCCACGCTCGGGGTCACCGCGCTCGATGCCGAGATCGCCAAGTTCGAGGCCGTGCTGCAGGCCGGCTACACCTACAACGACAACACGCTGGCGCAGAACCTCGAGGCGGGCAACCCCACGGCCAACAACAGCGGCGCGCTCGGGATCGACTTCCCGCTTGCCACCGGCGGGGTACTCAACGTCGGCACGCTCTTCAGCCAGGCCGACCAGTCGCTGCTGGATGAGCCTTGGGAAGCGGGAGTCCAGCTCGATCTGTCGATGCCGCTCCTGCGCGGCTTCGGGCTGCGCGCCAACACCGCCAGCATCGTGATCGCGAAGATGGAGTCGCAGCAAGTCGATGCGCGCACCCTCCTCGAGACGATCAGGATCCTGGCCAATGCGGAGAAGGCCTACTGGCAGCTCTACGCGGCACGGCGCATCATGGAAGTGCGTGAGCGCCAGCACGCCCTGGCCGAGGAGCAGCTGGCGCGGGCCCGGCGCCGTGTGGACCAGGGGGAAGTCGCCCCGATTGAACTGCTGCGCGCCCAGAGCGGCATCGGCCGCACCATCGAGCAACTCATCGTGGCCGACAACCAGCTCCGCCTGCGCGCCCGTGCGCTCAAGCGCTTCATGAACGCGCCGCAGTTCCCGGTGGACGGTCCAACCATGCTCGATCCGGTCACGCCCAGCGATCCGTTGGGGCTGGATCTGGATCCTGCAAAGCTCACGCGCATGGCGCTCGCGAACCGCATGGAACTGCTCGATCTCGAGCTGCAACTGGCCATCGATGCCGAGCGCGTGGCCCTGGCGCGCAACGAAGCGTTGCCGCTCTTCACGATGGACTACCAGTATCAGGTGCTTGGTGACGACAGTGGCATCGCGGCCGCCTACGGCAGCATGGGCGACTCAGATCCCTTTCTGGCCAGCGTGAACGCGAGCATCCCGCTGGGCAACGAGGCCCGTCGCGCGCGGCTGAGCCAGGCCATCACGCGCAGGCTCCAGCGCCTGGCCACCAAGGAAAGCCGCCTCCAGACGATCACGCAGGAAGTGCACGATGCCGTCGACAATGTGCGCGGCGCGTGGCGGCGCGTGGTCGCCGCCCGGCTCGAGGCGACCTTTGCCGACCGTACGCTGCTCGCCGAGCAACGTCAGTTCGATGTGGGCCTGCGTACGAGCGTTGAAGTGCTCGATGCGGCGGCTCGCTTGGCCGATGCGCAGTCGCGCGAGGTCGAGGCCGCGGCGCAGTACGAGACATCGCTGGTCGACCTGTCGTTCGCCACTGGTACGGTGCTGGGTGCCTCCCAAGCCACGCTTCCGGGCCCGATGCCGGTGCCGAATCCCGAGCGCACGTACGACTGGGAGCGGTGAAATCGCGGTGATGCGTCGCCTCGGTCGGCAGTTCCTTTCCCGGTGCCACGGACTGATCTGGGCCTCACGACCATGAAACGAGAGCGCCCTCCCGATGTGGGAGGGCGCGATCGTTCCTTGAGCGTTGCCTCGCGGCGGGGCAGTCGGCTGCCGTCATGGAATCACGACGGCATCACGATGCACCGAGCGGAGCGAATGGACCCGGGGGGAGTTGAACCCCCGTGCCGAACCAGCGGCCATGCAGCATCTACGCGTGTATCCACCTCTTCCATCTCGGTCCGCGCCGCTGCTGGGTGGCCGCATGGCGTGGACCATGGCATGCGAGTGTCGGCTCCCGGAAGCATGCCAGCCCCAGGAACCCAGCCCGATGTGTTGCGGCGCCCCCCTCATCGGACGTCAGGGGTTTGCCGTGCGGCACTAATTAGGCCGCAAGAGCGTACTGCGTGTTGGCAGTCGTAAGTGTTGCATCCTTTTTACGTGGCCGGGATGCTCCACGACGCGCCACTGCATGAACGACATGGCCGGTCGAAGCCAGGTCGGGCCCAGGTTGTCAAAGAGAGCGAATCGTACGGTGCCGCCGGAACGCTGCAATGGCCGTGCGGGAAGATCGTGCAGATCTGCCACGATTCCAACGATCGCTACGCACGCACTGTGACACGGTTCGGTCGCGTTCCTATGCTGCCTGCATGAGCCGAAGCCTGATCCTCACCATCGTCCTGGCCGCCGCCGTGGCCGTGTACGGCGCCTTCGCCGCCCGTGAGGGTGCGCGTCGCGGACTGATCGACGACCTTCCGGCTGCATCCACGACGACCACCCCGCCGAAAGCCGCCAGCACCGACATGAAGCCATCCACGACCAAGCACATCTATTCCCGCGCCGGCTGGGAGGTCACGCCGTACTCCAAGTCCAAGGTCGAGGAACTCGCCGCCAAGCTCACGCCGGAGCAGTACCGCGTGACCCAGAAGTCCGGCACCGAGCCTGCGTTCTGTGGCAACCTGCTGGACAACAAGAAGGATGGAGCCTACTGCTGCATCGTGTGCAGCCTGCCGCTGTTCACCAGTGCGCACAAGTTCAACTCGGGCACCGGCTGGCCGAGCTTCTACACGACCTTCGATCCACTGCACGTTGCCGAGCGATCCGACTCGAGTCACGGCATGGAACGCACCGAGATCAACTGCGCCCGCTGCGGCGCGCATCTGGGCCACGTGTTCGAGGATGGCCCCCGTCCCACTGGCTTGCGCTACTGCCTGAACAGCGCGAGCCTGCAATTCGTTGACAAGGGCCAGCCGTGGCCCGCAGGAGGAGAACCCGTGAAGACCGAGACCGCGTATTTCGCCGGAGGCTGCTTCTGGGGCGTTGAGCACACCTTCCAGCAGGCGCCAGGCGTGATCAGCGCCGAGAGCGGCTACCAGCAGGGCAAGACCAAGGACCCGACCTACAAGGAGGTCTGCACCGACACGACCGGCCATGCCGAGAGCGTGAAGGTGGTCTACGACCCTACGGTGATCACGTACCGCCAGCTGCTCGAGGGCTTCTTCCAAATGCACGATCCGACGACGCTGAACCGTCAGGGCCCCGACGTGGGTGAGCAGTATCGCAGCGCGGTCTACTGCACCTCGGCGCAGCAGCTCGAGCAAGCGAAGGCCTTTGTCGCCGACTTGACCGCGCGCAACGCCTTCAAGAAGCCGGTCGTCACGCAGATCGAGATGGCGCGCGACTTCTACCCGGCCGAGGAGTACCACCAGGACTATGTCGAGAAGACCGGCCGCGCGTGCCACAACGTGAACCCGTGGCCTGCGATCTTCGGCACCGCGGCGGGTGGCAAGCCGAGCACGCACTGAGTGCGACTGGGGAACGCTCGACTGCTTCCTCGGCGCCTCGCCGTGCGGACGCGCAGCAGGAACCCTGCCCAAGCCGCCGCATGTGCTGGCGCTCGCCCTCCCGCTCCCTCGGGATCTTGCCGCGCGGACGCGCGCGCTCCACCCGGCTCCGCGCGCGCTTCTCGTCCGTCGCTCGGCGGGGCCAGAACCCGCCCTCATGGATCATCGTTCGTGCCGCCTTCGCGACTCCCTAGGCCGCGCGGCGAAGGACCGCTCGGTCGCTCCGGACGAGCGCGCTTCCCGTGCTAGCGTGTCGTGATGATCGCCACGCTGCTTGCGTCACTTGCCTTCGCCCAAGGCGTTGGCCCGTCGTCGACCGCGCCCGCGTCGGCAACCAAGTCGGCAACCACGCCAGCAACACCATCGGCGACCGCCCCCGCGGCCGAGTCGATGGGTGCGCGACTCGCCGCATGGCATGACCTGCTCGCTGCCGAGCCGCACATGGCGGGCACACCGGGCGATGCCAAGGTCATCGAGTCGATTGCGAGGTCGTTCCGCGAGCTGGGCCTGGAGGTTGAGGTGCATCCCTTCTGGGCGTACCTGCCGCGCCCACGCGAGCCGATCGTGGAGATCGT
>SYIB01000274.1 GCA_005798965.1 Planctomycetia bacterium | reverse complement strand
TTCATCAAGACGTTGCCGATTATGACATTGTCCGTCTCGTTCGTGAGGAAGGTGTTGGCGCCGAAGGCCATCACGCCCGGACCTTCAAAGGAGATGGTCAGTTCACGGTTGCTGGCAAAGGTGCTCAAGTACCGGGTGCCGGAGGTCAGCGTTCCTAGGTAGAGACCACCGTTGGCCGAGGCCGACCACGCCGTATCGCCGGTCACGCCCTGCAGCGGGCTGGTGACGACGCCGACGGCGTATGCATTCAAGTCGATCGACTGGCTTTGGAAGGCCTGCATCCCGACGAACCACTGATAGGCCGCGAGCGAATTAGCACCGATCAGCGACGCCTGGGCGGAAGAGGCCACGAACGCGGTCGCGGCAACGAAGCAAGTCATACGAAGCATGGTGATCTCCGAGGGAAGTGATCACCTTCCTTGTCCCTCCAACGATTGAATCTTGCTCCGGCCCCCTGAAGGGCCACATGATGCCACGGCCGACGTGACGCGGCAAGCATCTTCAAGACACTTTTAAAAAAAGAACGAGCGCCGCAGGGCGTCCGTCCAATAAGACCGCTTTTCTGAACCGGTGATCAGCGACGGCGGCGAATCGCAAGTCCCGCCACTGCGAGCAGTGCCATGGCACCGGGCGCAGAACCCACGCCAAAGCAGAGGTTGGTTGCGGTCACGAACGCGTTGGGCTGCACACCGAAGGGCGAACTCGTGATCTGGCTGATGGCGGGGCCCGGGCTCACGAACCCGCTGAAGGAGCTCGCGTTCTGGATGTCGGCAATGCGGGAGCTGCCGTCCGCCAACTCGACCTGCACCAACCCTGGGGCGAAAGCGAAGTCGAAGTCTGTCAGGAAGAAGTTGCCGCCGACGGCGTACGCATCTGCTGAGGAGAAAGTCATGATGATCGCGGCATCGGCTTCGTTGGTGCTGAACTGGCCACCCGGGCTGACGTGGATTCCACCCAACGCGGTGGCCTGCCAAGCCGTCGCTCCGCTTCCACCGCTCAGCGACGGGTCATCACCACTGCACGCATTCAAGTTTTCCGCCGCGAGCGAGCCACCAGACTGCTCGCTCAACACATCGAGGGTGTTCTTGTCGTTCGTGGTGATGAACTTCGCGTGCGCAGACGCGGTCAGTGCGGCAACCAAAAGACCTCGGGCGAGTGATCGCCTAGAACAATCTCCAGCCCCTTCCGCCTCGAGATGGGCGGCGGGGGAAAGAGCCCGCCGGGTCACCGCAGAGATGCAGTTGCGATGTTGCTCGACGCCCGAACCGACGCACATCACAGAGTCCCGGCGCAGTTTGATCCGGTCGTTCGTTCAAGCTTGATCGTGTGGTGCTCTCCCTGCGCTCAAGGTTCGCGAGCAGCATCTATTATGGGACTCCGCGAGCAAACAATGCACCTCCGCCACCTCACCATCCGCAACTGTCTTGGCCTCAGGGGGCTTCAACTCAGGCTTCGACGCGACACGACCGTCCTCATAGGCGAAAACCAATGGGGCCGGACCAGTCTCACCCGGGCACTGGAGGCCGTGCTTGGTTCGAGTGACCGTCGTTTCGGGGACGCCGACCGTACCACCGGTGTCGAGGGGCCGATCGAGGTCGCGCTGGACATCGGAGAGTCACAGCCGGGCGAGTTCGATTGCTGCGCTCCCCTCGCGGCCCTGCCCTGTTCGATCTTCGGACACCGCGTGGTGCGACTGAGAGTCACCCATCAAGAGAGCACGACCACCCCATCCATCCTCAACGCCGAAGGTGACCCCCTGCCGTTGGGTCGAGCGGCCGCGCAGGCAGCCCACGAAGCGCTCCGGCAGCAGATTCCTGTGATCCGCCTGTCGCTCTCGACTGGAACGAGTCGTACGGACGATCACACCGTTCCCGACGCTGCATGGACCTCGGCCATGAACGCATGGATGGCACCAGACCGAGAGGGACCGCCCTCACGGCAGGCGCTCTTGCACAGTGCCGAAGCCGCGACCCACGAACTGTCCAAACGGCGGTTGCGTGACGCCGCGAGCCTCGACCTGGCGACCGAGCTCCGGGCTCTGCCGAGCGCGTGGCACCATGCGGAGTGGCAGCCAGCGAACGCGGATCGTGTCTGCGCCATGCTCATCGCGGCGCATGCGTTGCTCACGGCCGATCGGCGTGGCGCCGGCGAAGGGGTCCGCCCGATCCTGTTCGTCGACGATCCCGAAACGCACCTGCACCCGACCCTGCTCTCAAACCTGTGGAGCCTCGTGGAGAAGCTTCCGGCGCAGCGACTGGTCACGACGAACTCGCCGGATTTCCTCGGCGCCATCGACCTTCGCGCGATCCGAAGGCTGGTCCGACGATCGGACCGGACCATCGCCCACGGCGTGAAGTCGAAGGATCTTTCCGAGAGTGACGTGCGTCGGCTGTCGTATCACATCCGCACACTGCGGGGTGGGGCCTTCTTTGCACGCGCGTGGATCCTGGTCGAAGGCGAGACCGAGTTCTGGAGCCTGCCGGGTGCGGCATCGTTGCTGGGGCACGACTTGGACGCTGAAGGGGTCCGGGTCGTGGAATTCGCGCAGGCCGGTCTGGAGTCGGTGTTGCGACTGGCAGCATCGCTGGCCATGCCGGTTCATGCACTGGTGGACGGCGATGCAGCTGGCCGAGGCTACGCCGACATCATCCACCGGCACGATGCCATCTTCCCATGCCGGCTGACCGTGCTGCCTGCCAACTCGATCGAGCGGTACTTCTGGGACCGCGGCCTCGATGGCGCGATTCTGGAGTCTGCCTACGGCGCCGATGCCGGCTCCAGCAGGACCCCTGGCCGGGCGATCGATGATGCGATCAGGCGCCACACCAAGCCGGGACTCGCGCGCCGGTTGCTCGATGCCATGTCGGTGGATCCTGAACGATTGGTCCCCAAGGAACTCGGGGACGTGGTGGCCAGCGCGATCAGCCTGGCCCGCCAGTCGGTCCGCGGCTGAACTCGCCCCAAAAGCAATCGCCGGCGCGGAGAAACTCCGCGCCGGCGATGATCATGGTGCTGATCAGTCCTGAGGACGGTTCAGCGGCGACGGCGGCCAGCGAGGCCCGCGAGGCCAAGGAGGGCCATCGCGCCGGGGGCCGGGACGCCCAGAGTGAACGCGCCGTTGCCGAAGAGCGCGGTGGTGGTGGCGGCGACCTTCCACGCGAGCTGCATCGAGTGGGTCGAGACCTGGCCCGTATCGTCACCGGTACGGACGACCTGCATCAGGAGCATGCGGTAGCCGCCCTGGCTGCCGCCAGCGAGGATGTTGTTGGCCGTGCCGGGGGTCGCGTCGTACCAGCCAGCGCCAGCGTTGACATTCTGAACGGTGCCGCCATTGGCGAAGCCGGGGTCAAGGGCGCTGCCCCAACCCGAGCTGGTGGCGCTGCCGCTCGCGGTGACCCACGAGTCTTCGACGCGGTCAGTAGCCGAGACTGCCGCACCAGCCTGCCAAGTGCCAACTTCGCCGTCAGCGGTGAAGGAATCTTGGTGACGGGCGTTCATGTTGCCCGAGACGTTGACGAAGCTGAAGGCGTTCAGCATCACCAGGTTTGAGGCGCTCCAGTTCGCGTAGACGGAGTAGCGGGTGTTGCCGGCGGCGGTGATCACTCGCTCAACGGAATATCCGGTGAAGCTGGCGGTAGCGGCCGAGACAAGGGTCGATGCAAGAACGGTAGCGAGAACGAAACGGGTCATGGATTTCTCCTCTCAGGACTCCGGGGCGGGGGGATGGAACACCATGCCTGCCCCAAATGGGCATGGATCAACCTTCTCCCTCGAACACAAAGATCGAGGGTTGCTTGGATTGGCGCCACGCCAAGCCAAGCGAACGATTTGTCCGACTCCTGGGGTTTCCAGACCCAGGGTCCTGCACGCAAGGCGCGCAGGGGTGCAGCACAGGCTTTCCTTCCTCATGCCGCGATGTCGGGTGGTCCCTTTTCCCAGCCCAACTGCATCCGTGGGGGATGCAGAAAGACCATATCCCGATCGAGAAGGCAGGCAAGCGCAGGGACCAATTTTTTGATGGGAAAGTGGGAACCGCCGTTATGAGTGACTTCAAGTCCTCGTTCAGAAACGGCTTGCGAGATCGTCAGGGAGCTGCGACGACCATGCCCGCGGGACGTTTCGGCGAATCTCGCCCCGTTGTCGCGCGTTCGCGCGCTCCCCTACCCTGCGCAGCCTCGAGGCCCGCGCGCGGCCTCAGGGATTCTGCATCAACCACAAGGTAAGACCACACATGGAAGCGGCCATCGCAGCACAGGGATTGCGCAAGCGATTCGGTTCATTCGACGCGGTGCAAGGCATCGACCTCACCGTCAAGCGCGGTGAGGTGCTTGGATTCCTCGGGCCCCACGGCGCCGGCAAGAGCACGACCATGCGCATGATCACCGGGTTCCTCGCACCAACGGCCGGTGGCGTTCGCATCTGCGACACCGACATGCTGAGCGAACCGCTGAAGGCCAAGGCGCACATGGGCTACCTGCCCGAGGGTGCGCCCTGCTACCCCGACATGACCGTCGCGGAGTTCCTAGGCTTCATCGGCGCCGTGCGCGGATTCGATGGCCCCGAGCGCGCGCGCCGGGTCGAGGCCGCGGTCGAGCGCACCAACCTGCATGGCGTCTTCCACCAACCAATCGAGACGCTCTCGAAGGGCTTCAAGCGGCGCGTCGGTCTGGCGCAGGCGATCCTGCACGATCCGCCGGTCCTGATCATGGATGAGCCGACCGACGGTCTCGACCCGAACCAGAAGCATCAGGTGCGTGAACTCATCCGCACCATGGCCAAGAACAAGGCGATCGTGCTGAGCACGCACATCCTCGAGGAGGTCGAGGCGGTCTGCACACGCGCGGTGATCATCAACCGCGGCACGATCGTCTTCGATGGCACGCCGCAGGCACTTGATGCCAAGGCCCCTGCCTCGATCGCCCGCAACCGCCTTGACCACGTCTTCCGCACCCTGACCACCGCCGACACGGAGTCCCGTCGATGAGCCGCCTCGCACCGATCGTCCGCCGCGAGTTCTCGGCGTACTTCAACACGCCGCTCGCTGCGGTGTTCTTGGTGATGTTCCTCTTCCTGACGGGGATCTTCACCTTCAACGTGGGCCAGCTGTATGAGCGCGGGCAGGCTGACCTGCGGCCCTTCTTCGACTTCAACCCCTGGCTCTTCCTCTTCCTGGCTCCCGCGATCAGCATGCGGCTCTGGGCAGAGGAACGTCGCATCGGCACGATCGAGCTTGTGACCACGCTGCCGATCTCGATCCGGGACCTGGTCGTGGGGAAGTGGCTTGCAGCATGGGCGTTCGCGTGCGTCGCGCTCGTGCTCACCCTGCCCATCTGGCTGACGGTCGAGTACCTCGGCGAGCCGGACCGCGGTGCGATCCTGGGCGGCTACGTGGGCAGCGCACTGATGGCTGGTGCGTTCCTCGCGATCGGCAGTGCACTGAGCGCCGTCACCAAGAATCAGGTCGTGGCGTTCGTCCTGTGCGCCGTGGTCTGCTTCCTGCTCCTCATGGCCGGCTACCCGGTCGTACTTGACTTCCTTGGCGGCTGGGCAAGCCCCGGCGTGGCCGAGGCCGTGGCGAGCGTGAGCCTGCTCACGCACTTCGAGCCGATGGAGCGCGGGGTCATCGACCTGCGCGATGTGCTCTTCTTCGCGGCCGTGGTGGCCGCGTTCCTGTGGCTGAACATCCTGCTCATTGAGTGGAAGAAGGCGGACTGAGCCATGACCAACGCACGAACGATCGGGATCATCGGGGCCTTCGCCGGCGTGACGGTGGCGCTGTGCGCCTTCGCTGTGGCGAGCACGTATGCGGTCCGCGGCCTTCGCCTCGACCTGACCGAGGATCGCCTGTACTCACTCTCACCCGCCGTCGCGCCGCTCGTACAGCGGCTCGATGAGCCCGTGAAGCTCGACTTCTACTACTCGGCCGAGGCCGCGCAGGGCATGCCGCAGATCCAGTCCTACGCCAACCGCGTGCGCGAGTTCCTGCAGGAAGTTGCGCAGGCGAGCAAGGGGCGGATCACGCTGCGCGTGATCGATCCTGCGCCCTTCAGCGAGGCCCAGGACGAGGCACGGGCTGCGGGCATTGCGCCGCTGCGGCTTGATGGCTCGGGCAAGGAGCTGATGCTTGGCCTCGTCGCGAAGAACTCCGTCGACCAGTCCGAGGCGATGCCATTCCTCGATCCCAACAAGGAGCCATTCCTCGAATACGACGTGATGCGGCTCGTGCAGTCGATCGGCAAGGTGAAGAAGCCAACGATCGGTCTGCTGTCCTCGCTGCCGCTTGCCGGCGGCGGCGTGAACCCCGCTGACCCGCGCCAGCCGGCCGAACCCTGGCAGATCTACCTGCAGCTCAAGCAGCTCTATCAGGTCAAGGACATCGCGACGACCGACTCGGCGCTGCCGGAGGGCCTCGACGCACTCGTCATCGTCCACCCGCGCGAACTCTCGACGGACGTGCTTCGGTCGATCGACAACTACGCACTGAAGGGCGGGCGCATCCTGGCGTTCCTCGATCCGCATTGCGAAGCGCAGCCGTCGGAGGATCGCTTCAGCGGTGGCTCGGGCGACAAGTCGAGCGATCTGGGCCCGCTCACGCGTGCCTGGGGCATTGAGTGGACGCGCAGCAAGGTCGTGGCTGATTCGACCTACGCGCAGCGTGTGCGCGTGCGCAGCCAGGGTCCCGTGCAGGTGATGGACTACCTGATCTGGCTCGCGTTGCGAGAGGACGCACTGGCCAAGGACGATCCCAGCACGGGTCGACTGTCGCAGGTCAACGCGCAGACCATGGGGGCGATCGACATTCGTGAGTCGAACAAGGCCGCTGTGAAGCCGCTGCTCGAGTCGAGCTCGGAGTCGATGCGGCTGGACGGGGTGCGGATCCAGTTCTTCCCCGACCCGGAAGGCTTGATGCGCGACTTCAAGCCCGAAGGCAAGCGCAATGTGCTCGCAGTCCGCGTGCAGGGACCGATCGAGGCGGCATACGACGAGGCCGGCAACCCGACCATCGCTCCGCCCGAGTCGAGCAAGCCCGTGATGCTTGCGCCCGATGGGAATGAAATCCCGCCTGCACGTCCCGTCGCCCCAGTGCTCACGCCCGCGGCGACAGCGCCGGAATCCGCGCCCGCACCGGCTGATGCAGCTCCAGGCAAGGGCCCCTTCCAAGATCCGGCGCCGGCAGCATCGCCCACGGCCATGCCTGCACCCGCCCAGCCTTCACCGGCACCGGAGCAAGCGCCGACGGCTGCACCGTCAGCACCGACTTCGCCATCACCAGGCAAGGCACCACGCACCGGCACGGGGAACATCGTGATCGTTGCGGATGCCGACCTGCTCTCAGACCAGAACTGGATCGAACAGCAGCGCATGGGGAACATGGTGCTCGGCTCGCGCGTGATGGCCGACAACGGTGCGTTCGTGCTGAATGTGCTCGAGATGTTCACCGGCGACGAGGCGCTCCTGAACCTGCGCGCGCGCGGCAAGTACCAGCGCCCGTTCGACCGCGTGGAGGAGATCCGCAGGACGGCCGAGAAGCAGTACCTCGACCGCGAGCGCGAGCTGCAGAATCAGATCAGGCAGTCCGAAGCACGGCTCACCGAACTGCAGGCGCAGAAGACGCCGGAGAACCAGTTGATCCTCTCGCCCGAGCAGGAAGCGGAGGTGGTCAAGCTCGAAGAGCAGACGAATGCGGCCCGCAAGGAACTCCGTTCGGTGCAATTCAACCTGCGCCGCGACTACGAGGGGCTCGGCACGCGGCTGATGCTCGTCAACGTGGTGGCGTGGCCGCTCGTTGTGGCGGCGCTTGCCGCCATCCTGCTTGCCCGACGTTCCCACCTTCACCGCACCACCAAGAAGGCCTGACCCATGAAGCGACCGATCCTCGCCATCACCATGGTCGCGGCGGCACTCGTCGTCGTGGCCGCCCTCGTGAAGCCCACCGTCGAGACGGGTGACGCCCTCTCGACGCAGCGAGAGCCGCTGGTAAGCACGCTCGCCCCGCGCGCCAAAGAGATCACGGCGATCGAACTGGTGCAGGGTGCCAAGACCCTTCGCTTTCGCAAGGACGGCGACGGCTGGGTCCTGCCCGATGCAGGCAGCTTCCGTGCCGAGACCGTGCGCGTGAACGAGATCCTCGCCGCACTTGCCAGCCTCGAGAAGGTCGAAGCCATGACGAGCGTGAAGGAGCGACTGGGGGAGCTCAGTCTGGCTTGGCCCGATGACCAGGGTGCGGCCAAGCTCGTGCGCGTGCTGATGGGCGAGGTGCCGATCGTCGAAGTCGTGATCGGCAAGGAGCGCTTCAGCCCAGAGGCGCAGTTCGCGCGGCTTCTGGGCGAATCGCAGTCGTGGAAATGCTCGGGCACCTTCCGCAGCACGCTGGAGCTGGTGAACTACATCGACCGCCAGCTCATGACGCTGCCCAGCGGCGATCTGGATCGCTTCACGCTCGGCGGCGTCGAATTCACGCGCGGCGAGGCTGGCGCATGGACCGCTGCACAGGTCGAGCCCGCGGCCATGCTGCTCGAGACGCAGCGCGAGAGCGCACAGCGCACCGTTCCCGAACTGCTTGCGCGCCTCGAGATCGATGACGTCCGTGCCGCGAAGGAGCACCCGGAACATCGCTTGATCCGTGTGCTCTCCCGATCGCGTGCGATCGACCTTGACATCGCCAAGGACGGCAATGACCTTTGGCTCAAGATGAACGTGGAACGGATCCCCGACCAGCCCGAGCCGACCGAGGAAGTCGAGCGCGACCGGGTCACGGCGCTCGACAAGGCGGGCACGCGTTGTGCGGGCTTCGAGTTCAAGCTGCCATCGTGGCGCGCGACCAGCCTGTCGGCGATCCTGTTCCCGCCCCCGCCGGCGCCCGAAGGCGCGCAGCAGCCCGCCCCCGGTACGCAGCCCACGATGATCTCGCCTGCTGGCGCGCCCTGAACCCGCTCAGCGACTGAAGACGCCGACGAGCTCCGCCTTGCCCAGCACATGACCCTTCATCGCCGAGCGGAGCTCGCGCGCTGTGAAGACCTTGTCCGCAGGGAAGTCGATGTCAAGCGCCACGACCGTGAAGGTGTAGTGGTGATCGCCTGAACCCTTGCCCGGCGCTGGGCCGAGGTAGCCCTCGCCCTTGGCCTTGCCCCAGCCCGTGAAGCCCTGGCGCATGCCCTTGGGATCGTCGAGCGTTGCGGCACGCTTCAGTGCTCGCGGCAGTCCCTTGCAGTCCGCGGGAATGTTCCAGGCGATCCAATGGATGAACTGGCCGGCGTCGGGATCGTGGCAGATCAGCGCGAAGGACTTCGTGCCCGCGGGCATACCTTCCCACGCGATCTCGGGCGACACATTCTCGCCATCGGTCGAATACTCGACCGGAAAGCGCTCGTTGTTCTTGAATGCTGGGCTCGTGACGGTGAACTCGGCCTTGGCGGCATCCTTGGGCGAGCCGGTGCCATCGGTGGGCTTCGACGTCTCGCTGGCCTTCGTCGGAGCCGCCTCGGGTGATGCAGGAGCCGCAGTCGGCGGTGCCTGCACAGCAAGGACCGTGACGACGGGCACCGTGAAGGAAGCAAGGATGATCGAGGAGATCGTGCGCATGCGCGGGAGCGTACCGCGGCCACGCGCTCGAGCCGTACCATCGGCGCGTGGACCTGGTTCCCGATGCCTCCGAAGGATCGCTGCAGCACCCGCACGTGGGCGTGACCGCGGCCATGGTCATGCGACTCGCGGGAGAGGAGGCGGCACACACCGATGCCGGACGGACCTTCGTCGCCAAGCTCGATACCGAGACCGGTCGCAAGATGGCGGATCATGTCGTCGAGCAGTGGCCGCATGCGCGCATGCACTTCGTGCTTCGCAAGTGGCAGCTGTGGACCTGGATGAACGCGATCACCGTGAATACGCCCGCCGTGGGGCGACAGGTGGTGGTGCTCGGTGCGGGATGGAGCGCGATGGGCGTCGATTGGGCGCATCACTGCTTCGATGCCCGCATCTGGGAGGTCGACCTGCACT
>SYIB01000273.1 GCA_005798965.1 Planctomycetia bacterium | reverse complement strand
GGCCTCGAAGGCCTGAAGCGGTTCGCACAGCGGCTGAACCTGCCCGTCGGCGACTGATGCCACGCGAAGCCTGCGCACTATGCTTGCGCACGTGCAGCGCATGAGGCTCTACAACACGGCACGCCGGGCCATCGAGCCGGTCGTCGCGATCGACCCTTCCGGCTCGATCACCTTCTATTCGTGCGGCCCGACCGTCTACGACGACGCGCACATCGGCAACTTCCGCTCGTTCCTGAACGCCGACACGCTGCGCCGTGCGCTTGAACTCCTCGGCCACCAGGTGCGTCACGTGATGAACATCACCGACGTCGGCCACATGACCGATGACGGCAACGCCGATGGCGGCGGCGAGGACAAGATGGCCGTGGCAGGCCGCCGCATCGCCGAAGCCAAGAAGTCCGGTGCGCTGCCTGCCGGGACCGACATCGATCCGTCCGATCCATATGCCATCGCGGGCCTCTATGCGGATCGATTCCTCGAGGATGCCCGCACGCTCGGGCTCAAGGTGGCGATCGAGGCCGCGGCCGATCCATCACTCATGCCGCGGCCGACCGCGTGCATCCCGCAGATGGTGGCCCTGGTCGATCGTCTCGTGCAGCGCGGACACGCCTATGTGGCAAGCGATGGCGTCGTCTATTTCGACGTGCGCTCGTTCCCCGCCTACGGCGAGCTTTCGGGCAACACGCTTGACCATCTCCGTGAGGGGGAGGGCGGCCGCATCAGTGCCGAGCACCAGGCGGTGAAGCGGCACCCGGCGGACTTCATGCTCTGGAAGCCTGATGCGCACCACATCATGAAGTGGCCGAGCCCCTGGGGTGCCGGCTATCCCGGTTGGCACCTCGAGTGCAGCGCGATGGCGGCGATGACCCTCGGCGAACGCATCGACCTGCACTCCGGTGGAGAGGACAACATCTTCCCGCACCATGAGTGCGAGATCGCGCAGAGCTGCTGCGGCTTCGGCCAGCCGACCTTCGCCAATCACTGGTTCCACACGCGGCACCTGCAGGTCGAGGGCGAGAAGATGTCCAAGAGCAAGGGCAACTTCTTCACGGCGCGCGACCTCTTCGCCAAGGGCGTCACGCCTGCCGCGCTGCGGCTCGAGCTCGTTCGCACGCACTATCGCACCAACGCGAACTTCACGATGCAGGGCCTGCGCGATTGCCAGCGCATGATCGATCGCTGGGCACGTGCGCAGCAGGCGCTCGATGCCGCCGCGGCATCACGGTCCGCGGACCCGGCGGCCGCACCGGGCCCCATGGCCCGTGCCCTCGAGGCCTTCACCGATGCGCTCTGCGACGACCTGAACCTGGCGCGCGCGATCGCTGCGCTCAACGAAGCCTGCGGAGAGGAGACGTCGGGCTGCGCGCATGCCGAGCGCGCCGCACTCGCGCGGATGGATTCGGTCCTTGCGGTGCTCGAGCGCAACGTGTCGCAGCAGGCGGCCGGCGACGACCCCTTCACCGCCGAGGTCGAGTCCTTGATCGCCCAGCGGCTCGCTGCACGCGCAGCCAAGGACTGGGCGGCCGGCGATGCGATCCGCGCGCAGCTTGTGCAGATGGGTGTCACCATCAAGGATGGGCCGCAGGGCACGACCTGGACCCGAACGTTATGACCGAACCTGCCACGGTGGCCCCACGATCGATTCCGACCATCGGGCTCGTCGGCGGCATCGCCAGCGGCAAGAGTGCGGTGCGGTCGATCCTCGCTGAGCTCGGCTGCATCACCTGTGACTCCGATGACTTGGCGCACCAGGCGCTGCGTGATCCCGACCTCATCCGTTCCATCGGCGCACGTTGGGGTGCTCGTGCGATCCGTGATGGTGTGGTCGATCGAGGGGCGTTGGCCGCGATCGTCTTTGCCGATCCGTCGGAGCGCGCGCAGCTCGAGGCGCTCGTGCACCCTTGGATCCACGCCCGGCGCCGGGCCCTCTTTTCGACCGATCCTGAGGGCGCACCTGCACGGGTGATCGACGCCCCGCTGCTGCTGGAGGTCGGCCTGCACACCGATTGTGACAGCATCTGGTTCGTTGAGGCACCGATCGAGGCTCGCCAGGCCCGGGCGCTCGGCAGCCGGGGGTGGCCGGCCGCCGAACTGGCCCGACGCGAAGCTGCGCAGTGGCCCCTTGACCAGAAGCGCGCGCTCGCGCATCATGTCCTGTGCAACGACGGTGACCCGCAGTCGTTGCGGTCCCGGGTCAAGGCGGCGCTGGCGGACACCATCCGCACGCACGCCAGAGCCAAGGGCGCGTAGGCGCACCCGCCAGTCAGGGTCGATTCCCACCACTTCAGTCCGCACCATGCCCCGTCGGGGTTCCCGGTGCAGGACCAGCATCCCAACCAAGGCAGCATCAACATGGAAGTCAATGGTCGTCGTCGCCGTCGTCGTCGTGGTCGTTCCGGCGGAGGCACTGGTGGTGGTGGAGGCGGCGGTGGAGGCGGCGGTGGTGGTGGCGGTCCTGCCGGCATCGTCGCGGCACCGAATGTCGCGATCCTGCCTGGCACCAGCGTGCCGACCGATGAGCAACTGGACTTCGAGGCCTCGCAGCTCGACAACGAGCTGAAAGAGAAGTACGAGGCCGCCAAGAAAGAGAACATCGACGCAGCGAGCCTGCAGAAGCTGACGGCGGAGCAGCTCGCCAAGGAAGCCAAGGCGTTGGGACTTGGGGATCTCGTCGGCATGCCACGCAACAAGCTCGTCTTCGAGGTCGTCATGGCCAAGGCGATGAAGCACGGCCTGATGTTCGCCGAGGGCACGCTCGAGATCATGCCCGATGGCTACGGCTTCCTGCGCAGCGCCGAGTACTCGTACCTCCCGTCGGATGACGATGTGTACGTGAGCCCCGCGCAGATCCGCCGGCTGGGCCTGCGTCGCGGCCACGTGGTCCGCGGGCTCGTGCGTCCTCCGAAGGAGGCCGAGACCTACTTCGCACTCCTGCGCATCGACAGCGTGAATGGCCATGATCCGAAGCGTTTGCACAACCTGCCGACCTTCGAGAACCTCACGCCGTTGCACCCGAACAAGCGCATCCACCTCGAGATCCTCGAGCAGCCGCAGCGGCTTGAGCCGCGCATCATGGACATGGTCACGCCGCTGGGATTCGGCCAGCGTGCGCTCGTCGTGGCACCGCCCCGCACGGGCAAGACCGTCATCCTGCAGCAGATCGCCAATGCGATCACGCACAATCACCCCGACGTGCACGTGATCGTGCTGCTCGTCGACGAGCGCCCCGAGGAAGTGACCGACTTCAAGCGCACCACCAAGGGCAAGGTCGAGGTCGTCGCGAGCACCTTCGATGAAGAGGCCAGCCGGCACATCCAGGTCAGCGACATCGTCATGGAGAAGGCCCGCCGCATGGTGGAGCTGGGCGACCATGTGGTCGTGCTGCTCGACTCGATCACGCGCCTGGCCCGTGGCTACAACAATGCCGGTGCTGGTTCAGGCAAGATCGGCTCGGGTGGCGTCGACAATGCCGCGCTCATCCGCCCCAAGAAGTTCTTCGGCAGCGCGCGCAACATCGAGGATGTTGGCATCCTTACGATCATTGGCACGGCACTCGTCGAGACCGGCGGCCGTGCCGACGAAGTGATCTTCGAGGAGTTCAAGTGCACCTGCAACGCCGAGCTGCACCTCACGCGAAAGCTCGTGGAGAAGCGCGTGTGGCCGGCAATCGACATCTCGGCCAGCGGCACCCGCCGCGAGGAACTGCTGCTCGACGCGAAGGAGCATGAACTCATCGTGCGCCTGCGCAAGGTGGTCGCCGACATGAACGTGGTCGAGGCCATGGAACTGCTTCGCAATCGCCTGTCCAAGACCAAGTCCAACGCAGAATTCCTCATGACGATGGCCATGTCCTGATGCCGCGCGCGTATGGACCCATGCCGGTCCATGCGCGCACTGGCAGGCACCGCACCCACGGGAGCACCCACATGACGCACACCAGCCCGCGACGGGCCTTCACCCTGGTCGAGATCCTGACGGTCATCGGCATCCTCGCGCTCCTGGTGGCGATCCTGCTGCCAGCCCTGCGCACGGCGCGTCGTAACGCCGAATGGGCCGATGCGGCGAACAACCTGCGGCAGGTCTCGACCTACCTTCAGGCGTACATCACCGACAACCGCGAATCCGTCGCACCGACGCAGTTCGATTATTCGACGGCGCGCAACACCGGCCGCGTGCGCGGTCCATCGTCGGCGGGGGTGAATCCGCTGCTGGGGCAACCTCGCCGCGGCACGTGGGCCGACATCCTCTGGACCGGCGCGGGCTTCGATGCTCCGTCGCTCCCGGCGGAGATGGGCACCACTTACGCGTGGGAGTTCGATTCGCCTGACCGTTTCTACTACGGATACGACGACGCGTACTCCAAGAATCCGATGCGTTCGACCGTCGGGCTCGAGAAGGTGCAGTTCCCCGACTCGGACGGCGTTTCAGAGTGCCGCCCCTTCGGCCCGGGCATCGATGCGCAGGAGATCGGCGATCCCGGCTACTTCGCCGGCAATCTCTTCTTCCGTCAGGCGCAGGCGCCGTTCTATGCGGGTGATGCCACGCTCAACACGCCGTACCAGTGGTGGAGTGCGGCGCAGATCCGACGGCCGCAAGCGGGGATGTACCTCGTCGATTCGAAGGCCGGCGAGGTGATCGGCGGAACGACACGGCAGGAGTGGGAAGACCAGTTCGATGGCGATGCGACCGATGGCCGATGCCAGGTCGACTTCCGATACCTCGGCGACACCTGCATGTTCCTGCTGCTTGACCTGCACGTGGACACGCAGCCGGCCTGGACGACGCTGCAGGAATTGCAAGGGGATTGGACCGGCACCAGTGGTTCGACGAATCCGATCGGCCGCGACATCAAAGTGACGAACCTCGAGCGCTCCGATAATCCATCGCCCCCTTGAGTGGGCGTTCGTGATCATCAAAGTTCGTGAAGCGCATCGC